>SYAB01000148.1 GCA_005787665.1 Actinomycetota bacterium | reverse complement strand
GTCTTGAAACCGGTGCCGGGCTCGCCGATGATCCGGTCACCCGGGATGCGGCAGTTCTCGAAGTACAGCTCGGTCGTGGGCGAGCCCTTGATGCCGAGCTTGCGCTCCTTGGGCCCGACCGTGAAACCCTCGTCGTCCTCATGCACCATGAACGCCGAAATGCCGTTGGCGCCCTTGTCGGGATCGCTGACCGCCATCACGGTGTACCAGGCGGACTTGCCGCCGTTGGTGATCCAGCACTTAGAGCCGTTGAGGATCCAGTCCTCGCCCTCGGCCTTGGCGCGGGTCCGCATGGCGGCGGCATCGCTGCCGGCCTCGCGTTCCGAGAGCGCATAGGAGGCCATCAGTCCGTCGGCAATCTCCGGCAGGACCCTCTTCGTCAGATCGTCGGAGCCGCGCAGGATCAGGCCCATGGTGCCGAGCTTGTTGACCGCGGGGATCAGCGACGCCGACGCGTCGACCCGGGCCACCTCCTCGATGACGATGCAGGCCGCCACCGAGTCCGCACCCTGGCCGCCGTACTCCTCGGGGACGTGCACCGCGTTGAAGCCCGAGGCGTTCAACGCGTCGAGGGCCTCCTGCGGGAAGCGGGCGTCCTCGTCGACCGCCGCGGCGTAGGGGGCGATCTCCTTCTCGGCGAGCGCACGGATGGCCGCGCGCAGTTCCTCGTGTTCCTCGGGCAACCGGAAAACATCGAACGAGGGGTCACCAGCCATGTCGGCCTCCTGGCATGTCAGCGGTAGTCGCGCCCGATTTTACCCGGCCGGTCAGCTACCGAGTAATCGCTCGCGCAGCGCCTGGTCTTTGGCCAGCACCTGCCGTTCCAGATTGCCCTGGAACTCCTGCATCCGGGCCCGCATCCCGGGATCCGAGCACCCCAGCATCCGCACCGCCAGCAGCCCCGCGTTGCGGGCGCCGCCGATCGACACCGTCGCGACGGGCACCCCGGCGGGCATCTGCACGATCGACAACCGCGAATCGAGGCCGTCGAGCCTGGCCAGCGGGACCGGGACGCCGATCACCGGCAGCGGCGTCGCCGAGGCGACCATGCCGGGCAGGTGCGCCGCACCGCCGGCACCGGCGCTGATCACCTGCAGCCCGCGCCCGGCCGCACTGCGGGCGTAGTCCAGCATCCGGGCCGGGGTGCGATGCGCCGAGACGACGCCCACCTCGAAGGGCACCTCGAACTCGGCCAGCGCCTGGGCGGCCGCCTCCATCACCGGCCAGTCGCTGTCGCTGCCCATGATCAGGCCGACCCGCGGGCCGTGCTCAGCCATCTGTTCGCTCATCTGCGCCGCTCCTCCTCGTCGCCGCGTCGTCGCCAGCGCGCCACCCGTCGGTCCACTCGGCATGGGACAACCAGTGTGCCGCCCGTTCGGCCCGTTCCCGAACCACCCCCGCGTCCTCGCCCGTGACGTTGACGTGGCCGATCTTGCGGCCAGGCCGCTCCTGTTTGCCGTAGAGGTGCACGTGCGCGTCCGGGATCCGGCCCAGCAGGTGGTGCAAGCGCTCGTCCATGCCCATCGCCGGGGCGCGGGCGGCGCCGAGCACGTTGGCCATCACCGTCGCCGGGGCCAACGCCCGGGTGTCGCCGAGCGGATAGTCCAACACCGCCCGCAGGTGCTGTTCGAACTGGCTGGTGACCGAGCCGTTCATGGTCCAGTGCCCGGAATTGTGCGGGCGCATCGCGAGCTCGTTGACCACCAGTGCGCCGTCGACGGTCTCGAACAGCTCGACAGCCAGCACGCCGACGACGCCGAGCTCGTCGGCGATCGAGAGGCCGAGTTGCTCGGCGGCGGCCCCCAACTCCTCCGGCAGGTCCGGAGCCGGAGCCAGCACCGTGACGCAGATTCCCTGGCGCTGAACGGTTTCCACCACCGGCCAGGCCGCGCCCTGGCCGAACGGCGAGCGGGCCACCAGGGCGGCGAGCTCGCGGCGCATCGCCACCCGTTCCTCGACGAGCACCGGTACCCCGTCGGCGAGGAATCCGGCGACCGCCTGCCGGGCCGCTGCGACATCCTCGGCCAGCACCACCCCGCGCCCGTCGTAACCGCCGCGCACCGTCTTGACCACCACCGCCCCGCCCGCCGACTCGGCGAACGCGTCGACGTCGGCGAGGCTTGTCACCTCGGCGAACCGCGGCACCGGTGCCCCCATCTCGGCCAGCCGGCGTCGCATCGCCAGTTTGTCCTGGGCGTAGAGAAGCGCCTGGGGGGGCGGCAGCACCGCCACCCCCTCGGCGCACAGGGTGTGCAGCAGTTCGGTGGGGACGTGCTCGTGGTCGAAGGTCAGCGCGGTGGCCCCGGCGGCAGCCCGGCGCAGCGCCGCCAGATCGGTGTGGGACCCCAGCACCACATCGGGACTGACCTGAGCTGCCGGGTCGTCGGGGCTCACCGCCAGCACCCGCAGACTCTGGCCGAGGGCGATCGCCGCCTGGTGGGTCATCCTGGCCAGCTGCCCGCCACCCACCATCGCCACCACCGGTCCGTTCGGCACGGCGCCTATCGTGACACGGAGTTCGCCCGGATTTACCGGCGGTGACCAGCACCACTACGCAACCTGCGGCGATTTTCCGTAGAATTCACCCCTGTGTCTTTTGCTGATGCCACGATCGCCCGTTTGCCGCGGCCGATCCAGCCCTTCGCTGCGCGGCATCACGAGCTGATCAAGTTCGCGATCGTCGGGGCGACCACGTTCGTCATCGACTCGGCGATTTTCTACACCCTGAAGCTCACCATCCTGGAGCCCAAGCCGGTCACCGCCAAGGTGATCGCCGGAATCGTCGCGGTGATCGCCTCCTACATCCTGAATCGGGAGTGGAGCTTCCGGGACCGTGGCGGCAGGGAACGCCACCACGAGGCTTTGCTGTTCTTCGGGGTCAGCGCCGTCGGCGTGGTCCTGGCGATGGTGCCGCTGTGGTTCTCCAGCTATGTGCTGGGGCTTCGGGTACCCAACGTGTCGCTGACGGTGGAGAATCTCGCCGACTTCCTGTCCGCCTACATCATCGGCAACCTGCTGCAGATGGGGTTCCGGTTCTGGGCGTTCCGCCGGTGGGTGTTCCCCGATGAGGTCGGCCGCGAGCCGGACCGCGCGCTGGAGTCCACCCTGACCGCCGGGGGCATCGTCGACGCGCTCGAGGACGAGATCGAGGCGCGTGAGGCCCGTCGCAGCGTGGTGACCCCGCTGCGGCGCCGCCGTCGCCCGCCCGCCGCCTAGCGGGGCGGGAACTCCTCGGCACCCAGGGTGTCGAAAACCTCGTGGTAGAGCAGAGAGTGCACCTGCTCGACCCGGGGAATGTCGCTGAACTCCAACGGATCCTGCGACGCCGACTCGATGACCAGGGTTCCGGTCCGCATCATCCGGTCGATCAGGCCGTGGCGGAACTCGACGCTGTTGATCCGGGCCAGCGGGATGTCGATCCCGGCCCGGGTCAGTACGCCGTGGCGGTACATCACCCGGCGATCGGTGATCACGAAGTGCGTCGTCAGCCAGGCAAGGAACGGACGCACCGTCAGCCACCCGACGGTCAGCAGCCAGAGGCCCGCGATGACCGCCGACACCACATTCTTCGCCCGCGGATCCCAGCCGGTCCGACTGACCACAGCGGCCCCGAAGGCGGCCACCGCGGTGCTGAGGAGCAGCACCAGCACGGGACCGATCAGGCGTTTCCAGTGCGGGTGCCGGTGCAGCACCACCTGCTCGTCGGCCGCCAGAACATTGTCGGGATAGCCCATGATGATCTCTTACGCCACCCGCACCCGATATGGCAAGGACGCCCGCCTGTGAACGAGGCCCAGCGCACGACCCAGCGCCAGTCCCAGAGCCAGACCCCGCTCTATGACGCTTTCCGGCGCTTCCTCGCCAACCCCGGGGTCCCCTTCAGCACCCCCGGGCACAAGCGAAACCCGGCGCTGATCGACGAGTTCCTGGCCCTGGACGTCCCGCACTATCTGGGCGTCGAGAACCGCCGGGTCTCGACCCGGCGGCTCGCCACCGCCGAGCGACTGGCCGGCGAGCTGTGGGGGGCGGACTGGTGCGGCTTCTCGGTACAGGGCTCCTCGCACGGCAACGAGGCGATCTGCCTGTCCGTCGGCAAGCCGGGAGACACGGTGATCGTCGCGCGCACCATCCACAAGTCATTGTTCTTCGGCCTCGTGCTGGCGGGCCTGGTGCCGGTCTGGGTGCGCCCCGACATCGACGCGCGCACCGGACTGACCGCCGGCATGCCGGTCAGCCGGGTCGCCGAAGCGCTGCGGGAGCACCCGGAGGCCAGGGCCGTGATGCTGGTGGAACCGAGTTACGTCGGCGGCGTCTCCGATGTCGCGGCGCATGCCGAGCTCGCCCATTCCCACGGCATCCCGTTGGCCGTCGACGCTGCCTGGGGGGCGCACCTGGGTTTTCACCCGGACCTGCCGCGGCACGCCATCCAATGCGGCGCCGACATCCTGGTGACCAGCATCCACAAGCAGGTCACCGGTTTCACTCAGTCCTCGATGGTGCTGGCCCAGGGCGAGCGCATCGACCTCGAACGGCTCGAGGCCGCCTTCGAGGGCCTGCACACCACCAGCCCGTCCGGCGGGATCTTCGCCAGCATCGACCTGACCCGCAGACTGCTCGCCGAGCGCGGCGAGGAACTCCTCGGCCAGGCCATCCGGCTCGCCGACCAGGCGCGCGAGCGTTTCCGTGCGGTGCCCGGTCTCGGCGTGGTGGGTCCCGAGATCGCCGACCGGTCGCCGGGGCTGCTCGTGCACGACCCCACCAAGATCGTGCTGACCCTGTCCGGAACCGGCGCCGACGGGCAGGCGGTGGCCGACGTCCTCGAGCAACGGGGCCTGCATCTGGAGTTCGCCGACCGCGACACCTTCGCACCCGTGATCACCATGGGCGACACTCCCGAGACGGTCGACTTCATGGTCACCGAGATCATCCGGGCCATCGAGGAATATCGGGGCGAACCGCGGGAGCTGGTCCCGATCACCGCGTGGACGCTGGAGCCCGACCCGGTGATGACCCCGCGCGACGCCTTCTTCGCCGACCACGAGCGGGTACCGGCCGCCGAGGCCGTCGGCCGGATCGCCGCCGAGACCGCCGCTCCCTACCCGCCCGGCGTCCCGGCACTGGCCCCCGGTGAACGCATCAACGCAGCCACTCTGGCCGCCCTGCAGGCCGAGGCGCGCAGCGGCACCCGGATCGCCTACTGCGGCGACCCGATGCTGGACACGGTGCTCGTGGTCCGGGAGAAGCCGCGGACCGCCGGGCGATAGCATCGACAACCATGACGACGACCGATGCGGACCTCCAGGCGGACATCCATACGACGGCCGGCAAGCTGGCCGATCTGCGCCGCCGCGCCGAGGAGACGCAGCACCCGGTAGGCGCGGCCGCCGTCGAGAAGACCCATAGCAAGGGCAAGCTGACGGCGCGCGAACGCATCCTGGCGCTGCTGGACGAGGATTCCTTCGTCGAACTCGACGCCCTGGCCCGGCACCGCGCGACGACGTTCAACCTGCAGGAGAACCGCCCGGTCGGCGACGGCGTGGTGACCGGCTACGGCACTATCGACGGCCGCGAGGTGTGCATCTTCTCCCAGGACGCCACGGTGTTCGGCGGCAGTCTCGGTGAGGTCTACGGCGAGAAGATCGTGAAGGTCCAGGAGTTGGCCATCAAGACCGGCCGGCCGCTGATCGGCATCAACGACGGCGCCGGCGCCCGCATCCAGGAGGGTGTGGTCTCCCTCGGCCTCTACAGCCGGATCTTCCGCAACAACATCCTGGCCTCCGGGGTGATCCCGCAGATCTCGCTGATCATGGGTGCGGCGGCCGGCGGACACGT
>SYAB01000147.1 GCA_005787665.1 Actinomycetota bacterium | reverse complement strand
ACTCACCGACCATCGCCACCACCTCGCCGGGGTCGACGTGGTAGCTCAGCCCGCGCACCGCGTGCAGGTCCCCGCCGTCGGTCGGGAAGCTGACCGACAGATCGACGTCGGACATCCCCAGCAGCTCCCGGCCGTCGAAGCGGGCCGACCCGGATACCGTCGCGTACTCCGGCAGCAGGCCGATCACGGCCATCGCCGCCGCCGACTTGCCCGACCCGGACTCACCGACCATCGCCACCACCTCGCCGGGGTCGACGTGGTAGCTCAGCCCGCGCACCGCGTGCAGGTCCCCGCCGTCGGTCGGGAAGCTGACCGACAGGTCGTCGACGGACAGCAGACTCACCGCCGCGCCTTCCCGGTCCGCAGGGTCGCGCTGCCCGGATCCAATGCGTCGCGCAGCCCGTCGCCGATCAGGTTGGCGCACAGGATGATCAGCACCAGCACGCCGGCCGGGAACAGGAACACCCAGGGGAAGGTGGTGGCCGACTTGGTGCCGTCGGCGATCAGTGTGCCCAGCGACACGTCCGGCGGCTGCACGCCGAAACCCAGGAAGCTCAGGCCGGTCTCGGCCAGGATTGCCACCCCGACGTTCAGCGCGGTGTCGATGATCAGGATCGAGGCCACGTTCGGCACGATGTGGCGGGCAATGATCCGCCAACTCGGCACGCCCATGTAGCGCGCCGCCTGGACGTACTCCCGCTCCCGCAGGCTCATCGTCAGACCGCGCACCATCCGGGAACTCACCATCCAGCTGAAGCCCGCGAGTAGCGCGATCAGCAGCGCGATATTGGCGGAGTTCTTGGTGCGCGGGGTGATGATCGCGATCAGGATGAAGCTGGGCACCACCAGCAGCAGATCCACGAACCACATCAGGGCCCGGTCGCGCCAGCCGCCGAAGTACCCGGCGATGGATCCGACGGTGGCGGCGATCAGCGTGGAGATCACCGCGACACAGAGACCGATCAGCATCGACTTCTGCATCCCGCGCAGCACCTGGGCCAGCAGGTCCTGTCCGATCGCATTGGTGCCGAACCAGTGCTGCGGGCTCGGCGGGGTCTGCAGCGCGGCGAAGTCGATATCGGTGTGGGAGTAGGGCAGCAACGGCGGCAGCGCGTAGGCGGCGACGAACAGCGCCACCAGCACCGCCAGCGAGAGCACGGCCAGCCGGTTGCGGGCGAAGCGCCGGGCGACCAGGGTTCGACGCGAGACGAATTCCTCGGTGACTGCCGCTGTCATGTCACCCTCACCCGGGGATCGAGGATCGCGTAGATGACGTCGGAGAGCAGGCCGGCCAGCAGCACCACCGCACCGGAGAAGACGGTGATCGCCGCGACGATATTGGTGTCCTGGGTGGCGATGCCGGTCACCACCCATTCGCCCATCCCGTGCCAGCCGAAGATCTTCTCGACGAACACCGCGCCGGTGACCAGGCCCGCGACGCTGTAGGCGAACAGCGTCGCCATTGGGATCAGCGCGGTCCGCAGGCCGTGTTTGAACAGCGCCTGGCGGCGGGTGAGGCCCTTGGCCCGGGCGGTGCGGCTGAAGTCCTGGCCGAGCACGTCGAGCATGGCGTTGCGCTGGTAGCGGCTGTAGCCGGCGATCGAGACCAGCGCCAGCGTCGTCGTCGGCAACACCAGGTGCTGCAACCGGTCCACGAAACGGTTCCACACCCCGCCGGTGACATCCGGCGACGTCTCGCCGGTGTACTCGAAAAGCTGCACCCCCAGCACCGAGTTGACCTGCAGCGCGCCCAGGATCAGCAGGTTCGCCAGGACGAACGTCGGGGTGCTGATGATCAGCAGCGAGGTGATCGTGACGACGCGATCGGAGAGCCGGTACTGCCGGATGGCGCCCCAGGCGCCCACCACCACTCCGATCACCGTGCCCAACACCGACCCGATGAGCAGCAGTCGCAGGCTGACCCCGATGCGCCGCCACAGTTCCGCGGAGACCGGCTGACCGTTGACGGTGGTGCCGAAGTCGCCGCGGACCGCGCCGGACACCCAGTGGGCGTAGCGCAGCGGTATGGGCTTGTCGAGGTCGAGTTCGGCGGCCTTGGCGTCGATCACCGCCTGCGGCGGTCGCGGGTTGCGCTGCAGCAGGCTGTTGAGCGGGGTGAAGCTGTAGGAGGTCAGGGTGAAGGTCAGAAACGATGCCAGCGCCAGCAGCACCAGATAGTTGAGTAGCCGGCGGGCCAGAAACCGGGTCATCGCCGCCGCCGGGCCGGTCCTCGCATGCAGCACAGGGTAGGGGCGTGGCCGCGCCCCGCGAGGGTCCCCGCGCCGAGCAGACGTGAAGTCGCACGAAAAACCGGCCCCCGATGCGACTTTGTGTCTGCCCGCGCCGTTCCGCACACGGCTACCATGTCGGCCGTGACCGTCACCGATCAGTACCTCGCCAACAATGCCGAGTACGCCCGGACCTTCTCCGGCCCGCTGCCCCTGCCGCCGAGCAAACATGTCGCGGTGGTCGCCTGTATGGACGCCCGGATGGACGTCTACCGCATGCTCGGTCTGGCCGAGGGCGAGGCGCACGTCATCCGCAACGCCGGGGGAGTCATCACCGATGACGAGATCCGCTCACTGGCCATCAGCCAGCGTCTGCTGGGCACCCGCGAGATCATCCTGATCCACCACACCGACTGCGGGATGCTGACGTTCACCGACGACGACTTCAAGCGCGACATCCAGGCCGAGACCGGGATCAAGCCGGAGTGGGCGGCCGAGGCTTTCGGGGACGTGGAGGAGGACGTGCGCCAGTCGCTGCGCCGTATCGAGGCCAGTCCGTTCGTCACCCTGCACACCTCGCTGCGCGGTTTCGTCTTCGACGTCGCGACCGGAAAGCTCAGCGAAGTCACCCTCTGAGGCGGGGGCGCCCGCGCGTCCGGGCTGTGCCGCTGCCCGCGAATTCGAGCCGTGGCGTCGACGTGGCGCGCTCGGTGGCGCGCGTTGACATCCTGCCGGCGTCCTGGCTAACGTCGGTGTTTGACAGGTAAATCTGGTTAAATCAACCAACTTAACGAGGTACTGATGCCGGAGCAGCTTCTCGAGGGTCCCGCGCCCGGGCAGTACGAGCTGAGTCAATTGCGCGTGCTGGAGGCCGAGGCCATCCACATCATCCGCGAGGTCGCCGCCGAGTTCGAACGCCCGGTGCTGCTGTT
>SYAB01000146.1 GCA_005787665.1 Actinomycetota bacterium | reverse complement strand
TCGGTGCCCAGCGAGAACGTCAGACATCCCTGCGGGTCGAGGTCGACGAGCAACACCCGTTTGCCCTCGGCTACCAGGGCCGCCCCCAACGACGCAACCGTGGTCGTCTTGGCCACCCCGCCCTTCTGATTGGCCACTGCCAGTACTCGGGTCACGCCGACCATCCTTACAGGTTCGTGCAGAATCGGTGAGCGTGAGCGTCGGCAACCACCGCCTGGTCCTTCTCCGGCACGGCGAAACCGAGTGGTCGCGGGACCGTAAACACACCAGCCGTACCGACCTCGACCTCACCGACGTCGGCCGCCGGCAGGCCGAACATGCCGGTCGCACCCTGCAACGTCTGGGGCTGAAGAATCCGATGGTGGTCAGCAGCCCGCGCCGACGCGCGATGGCCACCGCCGAGCTGGCCGGTCTGACCGTCGACGAGGTGTCCCCCCTGCTGGTGGAGTGGGACTACGGCGACTACGAAGGGCTGACCACCCACGATATCCGGACCGATACCCCCGGCTGGCTGCTGGGGACCTACGGATGCCCGGGCGGGGAGAGCGTCGACCAGGTCAGCATGCGGGCCGACCAGGCGGTGGCCTACGCACTGGATCGCATGCCCGAGCGCGACGTGATCTTCGTCAGCCACGGGCACTTCTCCCGGTCGGTCATCACCCGGTGGGTGGAGCAGCCGTTGCGGGACGGCGCCCGCTACGGCTACCCCACCGCCGCGGTGGCGGTCTGCGGGTTCGAGTACGGCTTGCGTCAACTGTCGGCGCTGGGCCTGTGACGGCACCCGTCTGTTTCGCTCTGAGCGGGCCCACCGGAGTCAAACCCCTTGTCGCCGAAGGCATCCGAATCAGTTACGACGACCCCGCCGCGGCCGCGGCGGCGCTCCGTGATGGCTCGGCCGAGCTGGTGGTGGGCGCCTTGCCGTTCGACGTCCGCGAACCCGCGGCGCTGCTGACACCGCGGGTGCTGCGCGACACGCTGCCGGCCGGCCGGTTCGGGCCGCTGCCGGCGGTGACGATCGCCGAGACCCTGCCCGACCGGGCGACGCACCGCGCAAGGGTCGAGCGGGCGCTGCAACGGTTGCGCGACCCCGCGGACGCCTTGGAGAAGGTGGTTCTGGCGCGGGCGCTGCGCCTGGTCGCCGACGCCCCGATGGACGCGCTGGCCATCCTGGACCGCCTGGTGAATGCCGACCCGGAGGCCACCGGCTACCTGGTCGATCTGTCCCCGGCCGGCCCGGAGTACGCCGGGACCGTCCTGGTCGGGGCAAGCCCCGAACTGCTGGTGGCACGTGTCGGGGAGCGGGTAGTCTGCCAGCCGTTCGCCGGCTCGGCGCCGCGGTCGTCGGACCCCGCCGCGGACGCGGCCAGCCGAGCCGCGCTCGCCGCGTCGGGCAAGGACCGCCACGAGCACCAGCTGGTCGTCGACACCATGCGGTCCTGTCTGGAACCGCTGTGCACCGACCTGGCGGTGGCATCCGAGCCTGAACTCAGCAGCACCGCCGCGCTCTGGCACCTGAGCACCCCGATCCGCGGCACCCTGCGCGACCCCGCCACCACCGCACTGGATCTGGCACTCGCCCTGCACCCGACCCCGGCCGTCGGAGGAGTGCCGACCCCGGCCGCCGTCGATGCGATCGCCGACCTGGAGGGCGACCGCGGCTTCTACGCCGGCGCGGCGGGCTGGTGCGACGCCCGCGGCGACGGACGCTGGGTGGTGGCCATCCGCGGGGCGGTGCTCTCGGCGGACCGTCGCAGCGCACTGGCCCGGGCGGGCGGCGGCATCGTGGCCCAGTCAGATCCCGACGACGAGGTCGCCGAGACGACCACCAAGTTCCGCACCGTGCTGAGGGCCCTCGGAGTGGACGGTTGAGCACCCGGATCCGGACCGCGGCACCCTCCGACGTCGCCGATATCGTCGCGATGATCCACCAGCTGGCCCTCTTCGAACGCGCGCCCGAGGACTGCACGGTGACCGGAAAACAGATCAGCACAGCACTTTTCGGTAATGACCCGGTCGCTTACTGCCATGTCGCCGAAGTGGACGGAGAGGTGGCCGCCATGGCGCTGTGGTTCCGCAATTTCTCCACCTGGGACGGCGTGGCCGGCATCCACCTGGAGGACCTCTACGTCCGGGAACGGTACCGCCGGCGGGGCGTGGCCCGGGCGCTGCTGTCGACCCTGGCCGCCGAATGCGTGCAACGCGGCTACAGCCGGCTGAGTTGGGCGGTGCTGGACTGGAACGCCGATGCGATCGCGCTCTATGACGCGGTAGGCGGCCGGCGGCAGTCGGAGTGGATCACCTACCGGGTGTCCGGGCCGGAGCTCGATGCGCTGGCGGCGGGCTGAACCGTCCGGGTCAGGCTTCCGAACCGTCACCGGGGTTGCTTCGCCACAGCACCGATCGCAGCGGGCCGTCCTGCTGGGCGAGGAACCGCAGCGGAATGACCACCCACATCGACCACAGGGCCAACCGGGGAGCGAACAGTGCCACGACGGTCAGGACGGCGAAGATGGCCGCAAACTGGAAGCTCAGCGACCGCCTGGGCCACAGTTCCGGATTGCCGAGCAGGTCCGGATGCCGACGCCCACGCCGGTACAGGGCATGCAGCAGTGCGGAGTTGAGGAACAGCGTGGCGCAGTAGAGCCAGACGACTTGGTTCCCGGTCCCGTCGACATCGAGCATCCTGCTCGGCCACGGCAGGAAGGCGATGGTGATCAGCCACAGCCCGTTGAGCCGGATGATCGCGTCGTCGATCGCGACGAAGTTCTCGAAGATCCGTTGATGGCCCTGCCACTGGATATAGACGATCAGGAAGGTGAGCAGGAACGCCGTGATCATCGGCCAGTTGTCGGTGATGACGGCGTAGAACGGCCGGCCCTGCTCCGGCGCCGTCACCGACACCAGCGGCAACACCAGGACGGTGATCGCCACCGCGACAACGCCATCGGTGAACGTCAGCACCCGCCCCAGGTCCCGGCCGGCGATCAGGTGCTTCACGACCGCGCCGGATCGGCGTCGTCACCGGCCATCCACCGCAGCGTCGCCGGGGCGAACAGCAGTGCCAGGACCCCCAGCGCCCACAGGGCGATCGGGACCCCGTAAAGCCAACGGTGCGAGCCCGGCCCCGCGTACCACGCCACCGGCAGCAGCAACAGCTGCGCGAACACCGCGATGCCGCGCCCCCAGCGGCGTCCCGTCCACAATGCCCATCCGGCGGCCAGCAGGACGGCACCGCAGACCAGGAACCAGGCGGCGTTGCCGTACCCGTTGACGATATGGCGGTCGGCGCCGGCCACCGCGCGGATCAGGAAGACCACCGCGGCCACGACGCCGACGACACCCTGGCCGAGGACCAGCGCGGCGGCGCGGCGCACGGTGCCGGGCGGCCCGGCGGGTTCAGGAGGCGCCGACACGACCGCTGATCTGCTGCAGGACGGCGGTCGCGACCCGGTCGGAGTCACCGAAACGAACGGCGTTGACCCCGATCAGGACCGGGCCCTCGGCCCGGTAGAGGGTCGCGCACTGGGCCTGACAGAGCGCGAACGTCGCGCGGTCGAGGACCTGGGTGGTGATCGCCATGTCGGGGAGGCCGGCCTCCGAGCAGGCGGTCAGGGCCTTGCCGAGGGTGCTCAACGCCGCCTTGGCGGTGCTGGAATCGGGGTATACCGCGACGGCCTGGGTGACGGTCCGGTTGGCCGAGCCCGTGTACGTCACCGAGCGGAACTCGCCGTAGCCGGGGCTGAAGGCGACGTCCTGGTTGAACACGCCGTGGCAGGAACTCGGGTACTGCGCGTCGTACTGGTGCTGGCCACCGGGCCGGCTGACGGGCTCGGCCGGTGCCAGATCGACGTTACCGGCGAGCCCGCGGACATCCTCGACGCTGAGCAGCAGAGCGCCCGCCGGCGGGGCGGCGGCGGCCACCGGCGCGAGGGCGAGGTTCAGGCCCAGGGGCAGCATCGCGGCGACCGCGATACGCCGGCGGATCCCGGTCGCACCAACACCTTCGAACACCGTGCCTCCTTCGTCACGCACCATGTGCGAGCAGCGCGTTCGAGTGTAAGCCCACCCCGATAGGCTCATCGCTCGTGCGCGCCGTGCTGATCGTGAACCCCAACGCCACCTCCACCACCGCGGCCGGCCGCGACCTGCTGGCGCATGCCCTGGAGAGCAGGGTCACCCTCAGCGTCGCGCACACCGACCACCGCGGGCACGCCGTCGAGATCGCCGAAGAGGCCAAACGCGACGGGATCGACGTGATCATCGTCCACGGCGGCGACGGCACGGTGAACGAGGTGGTCAACGGTCTGCTGGGCACACCCGGCACGGCGCGGCCACCGGCCGGGGCGCTGCCTGCGCTGGCGGTGGTGCCCGGCGGAGCGGCCAATGTCTTCGCCCGCGCGCTGGGAATCAGCCCGGACCCCATTGCGGCGACCAACCAGCTGATCGACCTGCTCGGCGAACACGCGCAGGGCGGATCGTGGCGCCGGATCGGCCTGATGGACTGCTCCGAGCGGTGGGCGGTGTTCACCGCAGGGATGGGTGTGGACGGCGACGTGGTGGCCGCGGTGGAGGCCCAGCGGGCCAAGGGCCGCAAGGTCACCGCTGCGCGCTACATCCGCATCGCGGTCCGCGAGATGCTCGGCAGCGTGCGCGCCGATCCACGGTTGACCCTGGAGCTGCCCGACCGCGAACCGGTGACAGGGGTGCACTTCGCGTTCGTCTCGAACTCCAGTCCGTGGACCTACGCCAACAGTCGGCCGATTTTCACCAACCCAGGCACCACCTTCGAGGGCGGGCTTGGCGTTTTCGCCGTGACCAGCATGAACGTCATCACCAACCTGCTCGTGGTGCGCCGGATGTGGTCCAAGAAGGCCGATATCAAGGGTAAGCACCTGATCCGGGAGGACGATCTGGACTGGGTGCGCATCAGTTCGACCGAGCCGATCGCCTGCCAGGTCGACGGGGACTTCCTCGGCATGCGTTCGGAGCTGACGTTTACCGCGGTCCCGGACGCCCTCAGCGTGGTGGCACCACCGCTGAACTGCTCAGATGATGGCCGTTGAGCGGTGTGACGGCGCGTCGCGGCCGCAGGATAGTACACTCTGCCGACGGGCGCTAAATCGCCCCGTTAGTGACATTGACCACGGTTCGCTGAAGTCCCATTGACTTCCGCGGAGCCTGTGACACCATCGTTATAACAGTGCGACAACGTTTGTGTGCGCACGGGTTAACAGCCAGGGTCAGCGGGGAACACCCCGTACCTTGGTGCGCACACACCTAGTGAGGAGTAGCGACACATGGATTGGCGGCACAAGGCGGTCTGTCGGGACGAGGATCCGGAGCTGTTCTTCCCGGTCGGAAACAGCGGCCCGGCCCTTGCTCAGATCGCTGACGCGAAGGTCGTGTGCAACCGGTGCACGGTCGTCACCGAGTGCCTGACCTGGGCGCTGGAGTCCGGCCAGGACGCCGGCGTGAGGGGCGGCATGAGCGAGGACGAGCGTCGCGCCCTCAAGCGCCGCAACGCCCGCACCCGGGCCCGCACCGGCGTGTAGTCGCGAGAACACTGATCGCGGCCCCGGCACTCAGCCGGGGCCGCGATTTTTGTTGGACCGCCCGATCGGCACCCGCAGGATCACGTCGGTGCCGCCACCGGGCACCTGACGCATTTCCAGCGTGCCGTCCAGCTCCGCCGAGACCAGAGTCCGGACGATCTGCAGGCCGAGCCGGTCGGAGGTCTGCAGGTTGAACCCCTCCGGCAGGCCCTGGCCGTCGTCGTGGACGACGATGTCCAGCGAGCGGGCCGACCGGTCGGCCCGGATCACCACGCTGCCCTGCGGCTCGGCGGGGCCGAAGGCGTGTTCGATGGCATTTTGGACGAGTTCGGTGATCACCATGACCAACGCGGTGGCCCGGTCGGCGCCGAGCACGCCGAGGCTGCCCTCCCGCCTGATCCGGATCGGCGCATCGACGCGGGCGACGTCGTTCATGATCGGCAGGATCCGGTCGATCACCTCGTCGAGATTGACCTCCTCGTCGACCGACATCGACAACGCCTCGTGGACCTGGGCGATCGCCGCGACCCGCCGCACGGACTCCAGCAGGGCGTCGTGGCACTCGGTGTTGGTGGTGCGTCTGGCCTGCAGTCGCAGCAGCGCCGCCACCGGCTGCTGCTTGTGCTTGACCCGGTGGTGGATCTCGCGGATCGTCGCATCCTTGGACAGCAGGGCGCGGTCACGGCGCTTGACCTCGGTGACATCGCGGATCAACACCGCCGCTCCGGCAGACCGGCCGTCGGCCACCAGTGGGAGGGTGCGCAGCAGCACGGTGGCACCGCCGGCGTCGACCTCCAGGCGCATCCCCGATCCGCCGGCCAGCGACTCGCCGATATGGGCGCTGAGTTCCTCGGCCTCGAACGGGTCGGAGATCAGCGGCCGGGTGACGGCGAGGAGGTCGTGGCCCTCCAGTTCGGCGGTCAGGCCCATCCGGTGGTACGCCGACAGCGCATTGGGGCTGGCGTAGTCGACCACCCCGTCGATACCGAGGCGGATGAAACCGTCACCGACCCGCGGGCTCGACCGCGACACCGCAAGTTGATCGGAATCGGGGAACGTGCCCTCCGACACCATCTCCAGAAGCTCCGCGGCACAGTCCAGATAGGCCTTCTCCAGCCGGGACGACGGGCGCCGGCCGTCGCCGGCACTTTGGCGGGTGAGCAGCGCCACCACCTCGCCGCGGTAGCGCACCGGCAGCGCGTCGACCAGGCTGCCGGCCGCGGCGACCGTGCCGACCGCGTCCGCGACCAATAACGTCGAGGCCGTATTGGGGCGGCACTGCGACACGCACACCAAGGTGGCGTCCTCGCGGGCCACCCACATCAGCAGGTCGCCGAAGGACAGGTCGGCCAGAAGTTGCCACTCGCTCACCACCGCATGCAGGTGATCGACCGCCCCACCGGGCAGCAGGGTGTGCTCGGCGAGCAGATCACCGAGGGTGGACAACAGCCGGACTAGTCGTCGATGACCGCGATGAGATGCCCGGCCTGGATGACGTCACCGACCGACACGTTGACCTTGGTGACCGTGCCGGCGACCTCGGCGAGCACCGGGATCTCCATCTTCATCGACTCGAGCAGGACCAGCGTGTCACCGGGGCCGATCTGGTCGCCCATGCTGACCACGACCTCCAACACACTGGCCACGATCTCGGCGCGCACATCCTCGGCCATGGGGATATCGAACCACATCAGGGTGATGTCGGTGGCGCGACGCCGCCATGAGACAATTGGGGCAATCACTGGCGATTTTCACGGAGGTAGAACCATGGCCAAGCGTGGCCGGAAGAAGCGCGACCGCAAGCACAGCAAGGCCAACCACGGCAATCGGCCCAACAGCTGAGAGCACCTTCCCGCGGGGGCAGGTGGGTAGCTAGGCGTCCCGGCGGATGATGGTGGTCTGGCTGATCTGCAGCCGCACCCGCTCCACCAGGTAGGACGGCGCGTGCTCGCCACTGCATTTGGTGGCGATCAGTTTCTTGATGCGCTCCTCCACCCCGTAGTGCCGCAGGCAGGCCGGGCAGTGTTCGAGATGCCCACGCAGTTCCTCGCGGGTGTCATCGGTGACCTCACCGTCAAGCAATGCCCATACCTGGCGGATGACGACCGCACAGTCGGCGTGGCCGGCGTCGGGATCCGCGCCCGTCACGGCGCAACCTCCCGAGCCCCGTCGGCCTGGTCCTGACCACCCCGCAGGAACCCGCGGTCCCTGGCCACGTCGGCGAGCAGACCACGCAACTGGCGGCGGCCACGGTGCAGACGGGACATCACGGTCCCGATCGGTGTTTCCATGATCTCGGCGATCTCCTTGTAGGGCAGGCCCTCGACATCAGCGAGGTACACCGCGAGCCTGAACTCTTCTGGTAACGCCTGGAGCGCCTCTTTGATTTCACTATCGGGAAGATTTTCCAGAGCCTCGACCTCCGCCGACCGCAGTCCGGTCGAGGAATGCTCGGCGTTCGCGGCCAGCTGCCAGTCGGTGATCTCCTCGGTCGGGTACTCCGCGGGCTGGCGCTGCTTCTTGCGGTAGCCGTTGATGTAGGTGTTGGTCAGGATGCGGTAGAGCCAGGCCTTGAGGTTGGTGCCCTCCTTGAAGGACCGGAACCCGGAATAGGCCTTGACCATCGCCTCCTGCACCAGGTCCTCGGCGTCGGCAGGGTTGCGGGTCATCCGCAGGGCGCCGCCGTAGAGCTGATCCATCAACGGGATGGCGTCGCGCTCGAACCGCTCGGTCAGTTCGGCGTCGGACTCCTCGCGCGCCTGGGTGTCGGCGCCCGCCTCGGACTGCTCGGACTGCGTCTCGCTCATCAGGCGCTAATACTAGGGGAGCGGGGAATTTCCGCACGACGGTCCGCTGCAGTCGGTGCTCATGGCCCGCGTCGCGGTGGCTGTGCCCGGCGCCGCGTCCTCATGCAGCAGGACATCGCGCCCTCATCGGAATCATCAGGTCAGCGGATAACCAGAGCCGCGCTGCCCTGACATCGTCAGCGCTGTACGCAAGACCACGCAGGGAAGGGATTCACGATGAGCACTTCGCCCGCCGTCGTTCTCGCCGACGGCTGCTTCGCCACGCTGGAAGGCAAGGTGGCGCACGGACTGGTGCGTGGCACCGAGAGGTTCGCAATCCGCGCCGTGATCGATCACACCATGGCCGGCCGCGACGCCGGGGAAGTCCTTGACGGCACACCGGCCGGCATCCCCATCGTCACCGGTCTGGCCCAGGCGCTGCAGGTGGCGCCCGACATCACCACCGCGATCGTCGGCCACGCCCCGCACGGCGGCCGGGTCACGACTGCCCTGCGGGCCCTGTTGATGCAGGCCGCCGGAGCCGGGCTGCACCTGGTCAACGGTCTGCACGACCACCTCGTCGACGACGCCGAACTGGCTAGGTTGGCCGCCGTCCACGGCGCCACCATCACCGATGTACGACGCATGCCGCCGGCGCGGGAACTGCGGTTCTGGGACGGTTCGGTGCACGGGGTGCGCGCCCGGCGGATCGCGGTGATGGGCACCGACTGCGCGATCGGAAAGCGCACCACCGCGCGGATGCTGACTGCCGAACTCAATGCCCGCGGGACCCGCACCGAGATGATCTACACCGGGCAGACCGGCTGGATGCAGGGCGGCCGCTACGGCATCATCGCCGACGCATTGGCCTTCGACTTCGTCGGCGGTGAGCTGGAGCGGGCCGTGGTCACCTGCGCCGAAGAGGTCGATCCCGACATGATGATCATCGAAGGGCAAGGCGCGCTCCGCTATCCGGCCGGCCCCTTCGCGTCACTGATGGTGTCCGCCGGGGTGTGCGGCGTGGTTCTCCAGCACGCCCCCGGTCGGACCCACTACGACGGCTTGGAGCACCTGGACTCCGCCCGCATTCCGAGCCTGGACTCCGAGATCGACCTCATCGGCCGGTATGGGGTGCCGGTGCTGGCTATCGCGCTGAACCTCGCCGGGGTGGCCCGTCGTGACGCAGACCGCGTCATCAGCGAGTGCCGCGCTCAGATGGGAGACATCCCGTTCGTCACCCCGCTGGACACGTCACGGCCCAACATCCCGGAACTTGCCGACGCCGTCCTGGGGTCAAGCGTGCAGTTGGCCGCGTGATTGAGATGAGGATTCCCGGTTGGTGCGGCTGCTACCTGCTGGCGGTGCTTCTGTGGGGCAGCTCCTACGGCCTCACCGAGATCGCGCTGACCGGGTTCTCACCCGGCCAGGTCGCCCTGTGGCGGGCGCTGCTCGGCGCCGGTTCCCTGCTCGTGCTGGAACTGGCCGCCGGTCGGCGTCGGCCGCGACTGCGCGGCGCCGACATCCTGCGGATCATGCTGCTCGCCGCACTCACCACGGCGGCATCCCTGAGCGCCATCACCGCCCAGCAGCGCATGACCTCGGGCATGGTGGCCGTCCTTTGCGCGACGACCCCGTTGTTCGCCGTGTTCCTGCACCGGTTCACCCGCGGGCACACCCCGGCGGCCACCTGGGTCGGAGTACTGCTGGGTTGCTGCGGGGTGGCGATGCTGTTCTCTCCGAGCGGGGACATCGACACCGTTGCCGTGCTCCTCAGCCTCGGGGCGGCCGGGTGTCTGGCGCTGGCCGGCCTCCTGGCCGGAATCTGCCTCGCCGGAACGGATTTCAGCGACACCCAGCTCACAACGGCCCACTTGTTCTTCTCCGGCCTGCTGCTTTTCCCGGTCACCCTTCACAGCGCCGCGACTCCGGCGACGACGGGCATCGGCCCACTGATCGCACTGGTGGCCCTCGGCGTGCTCGGCGCTGCTGTGGCCAACGTGATGTATTGGCGGGTGCTGCGCGAGGCCGGCCCGGTGGTGGTCGCCACCACGTACCAGACGGTGCCCCTGGTGGCGGTCGTCGTCGGGAATGTCGCGCTCGGCGAGCGCCTCGGCACCGACGAAGTCATCGGCGCCGCCCTGATCCTCGGCGGGCTGGGAGCACTGCTCCTCGGGAGCCGCCGCGTCCTCGAACACCGCAAGGACCGACTTGCCGGCAACGAGCCGGCGATCGTTGCGGGATCGTTGAACACATCGCCAGAAATGCTCCCGGCACAACGCATATCGGAGATGGCCGCGATGAGTACCACCATCCCCCGGATCGCCGCCTCGTCACCTCCGATCCGGTGATCACAGGTCGATGAAATAGGCTGGCTCGCATGGCAGCACGTGCAGGTGGGTTCTCCGGCAAGACGATGTTCATCTCGGGCGCCAGTCGCGGGATCGGCCTGGCGATCGCCAAGCGAGTGGCCGCCGACGGCGCCAATATCGCGCTGGTCGCCAAGACCGCCGACCCACACCCGAAGCTGGCGGGGACGATCTACAGCGCCGCCAAGGAGATCGAACAGGCCGGCGGGGCGGCACTGCCGATCGTCGGCGACGTCCGGGACGGTGACTCGGTGGCAGCCGCGGTCGCCTCGTGCGTCGAGCAGTTCGGCGGCATCG
>SYAB01000145.1 GCA_005787665.1 Actinomycetota bacterium | reverse complement strand
CCGAAGGCGCCGAGGAGATCCAGATGCGCCGGGTGGCCCAGCGGATGTTCGCGTTCGGGCGCGCGTGAACGACGCGCTGACCGATGTCCTGCGGCCGACCCTCGGCGACGACGTCAGCGTGGAGAACCTGCGACTCCTGACCGGGGGCGCCAGTCGCACGACGTATGCCTTCGATGCGGTGACCGTGACCCACCGGCGTCCGTTGATCCTGCGGGTGGCGCCGACCGCCGAGGCCGGCAACTTCGCGGGCATGGAACTCGAAGCAGCGGTGCAGGCCGCCGCCGCTGACGCCGGGGCGCCAGTGCCGCGCATTCTGATCGCCTCGGACTCCCCTGCGGCGCTGGGCGATCCGTACCTGATTTGCGAAGAGGTTCCCGGCGAGACGATCGTTCGGCGGATTCAACGCCGGCTCGACGACGAAGGCCGGTCGCGGCTGCTGAACCAGTGCGCCGCGGCACTGGCTGCCATTCACCGCGCCCGGACCGACGCGGCGGGGCTGGCAGTCCAGGATCAGCTCGTCGAGTGGCGCCAGCGCCTCGACGACATCGGCGACACCACCGCCACCTTCGAATGGGCGTTCCGGTGGCTGGCCGCCCACCGGCCGGCTCCGTCGCCAGACCGGTTGGTGCACGGCGACTTCCGGATGGGCAATCTCATCGTCGACGGCTCCACCCTCACCGCGGTGCTCGACTGGGAACTGGTGCACATCGGCGAGATCTACGAGGACCTCGCCTGGTTCTGCGTCCGGGCCTGGCGTTTCGGCGCCCCGGCGGAGGTGGCGGCCGGCGGGCTGGGCGGCATCGAGGAGTTCGTGTCGGCTTACCAACGGGCCGGCGGCGAGCTGGTCGACCGGGACGTGCTGCACTGGTGGCTGGTGCTGGCCACCCTGAAGTGGGGGGTGATCTGCCGGGTCCAGGCCGAACGGCACCTCTCGGGCGAGACGCGGTCGGTGGAGTTGGCCACCATCGGCCGGCGAGTCTGCGAGAACGAGTGGGACATCCTGGACCTGCTGGAGACGGCCCCATGAGCGGGCTGCACGGAAGGCCCACGGCCGCCGAACTCGTCGCGGCCGTCGCGGAATTCCTGGAAGGCGAGGTTCGCGACTCCACCACGGGCGCGGTCAACTTCCACGCACTGGTGGCCGCCAACGCGCTGAGGATCGTTCAACGCGAACTGCTCGACGAGTCGTCCAGGGAGCCGCTGACCGCACTCACCGAACTCGGATATCGGGACGAGGACGCACTCGCGAGGGCGATCCGGGCCGGCGATCTCGATGAGCGTGGGGATGAGGTCGTGGCCTGCCTGCGGACGCTGGTGGCGCACAGGTTGACGATCGCTCATCCTGGCTATAGTTAGCTGAACCAGTTGCCATCGGGACGATAAAGCCACCAAAAAGGGTCTTTAGTCCCTCCGTATGAGATTTGCGCGAACCTGAAAATTGCATTAGAGTGCGGGTTAACGGCCAATTGGCCGGCACCAACTGAATGGGGAGCACTCGATGAAGTGGAAGATCGCAACCGCCTCTATGGTCACCGCCGCGATGCTGTCGGCACCGATGGCGGCCGCCGCACCCGGGAATAGCAACGGCAACAACAGCGGTCCCCGCAACACCATCGGCAAGACCATCTCGGAGATCGCCAAAGCGGGCGGCGGCTCAGCCGGAGTGCTCGGCGCCCTGGTTCAACTCAAGCCCAATAACAAGGGCCTGATCAAGGCTCTGCAGAACGCACTGAAGCCGAAGCCGACCCCGGAGCCCGAGACGGACCCGGCCGTTACCCCCGCTCCCTGAGTCACGTCGTCAGCGAGAGGCTCCCCACCCGAAGGTGGGGAGCCTCTCCTGCTGTGCGGCCTAGCATCAGCGTCATGACCCTGCACAGCCTGCTCGGCGATCCGGCGATGGCCGGCGACTGGACCCTGGTACCCGACCGCTCATCGATCCGATTCACCAACAAGACCATGTGGGGCCTGATTCCGGTCAACGGCCGCTTCACCGCGGTGCGCGGGCACGCCCACGTCGGCGGCGACGGCTCGGTGACCGGGCGACTGGTGATCCGCGCCGACTCGGTGAAGACCGGGATCGGCAAGCGCGACAAGCACCTGTGTTCGGCGGACTTCTTCGACGCCGACACCTACCCCGAGATCGTCGTTGAGATCTCGGGGCCCGAACCCGCCGCCACCCTGACCGTCCGCGGCATCACCCGGCCGCTGGAGTTGAGCATCACCGCCCTGCGGCAGGACGCCGGCACCGTCGCGGTCAGCGCCCGCGGGCGGATCGACCGGACCGCCTGGGGCGTCAGCGGGAACATGTTCGGGATGATGCCGGCGACCACCACACTGGAGGGCGACGCGGTCTTCGCCCGGTGAGCGCCCGACAGGCATAGCATCGGCACCGTGACCCGCCAGTTGCGCATCCTGAACTACAGCAGCGCTGCGCACACCCGCGAACAGGTGCGTCTGGCCCTGGGCAACCGGGTGCACCCGGACCTGCCGGAGCTGGTCTACACCGACGTCGCGACCGCCCCGATGGTGATCCAGCTGATGGACGGCGGTGGATTCGACCTGGTGATTCTCGACGGCGAAGCGACCCCGTTCGGTGGGCTCGGCATCGCCAAGCAGCTCAAGGACGAGATCACCGATTGCCCGCCGATCCTGGTACTGACCGGCCGGGCCGACGACGCCTGGCTGGCCAACTGGTCGCGCGCCGAGGCCGCGGTGCCGCAGCCGATCGACCCGATCCGACTCGCCGATGTCGTCGTGGGGCTGTTGCGGTCGCCCGTCCAATAGGCCCCCGCTAGGCTGTGGCTGAGATCACATCACGCGGGCGAGCGAGGAGTACGGCGGCTTGAGCCTCTACACCCCGATCCTTTTCTTGGGGGCCATCGCGACGCTGTTCGCCGTGGTGTCCGTGGTGATCGCTCTGGTGGTCGGGCCGAGGCGCTACAACCGGGCCAAGCTGGCCGCCTACGAGTGCGGCATCGAACCGGTGGCCGAGGAACCGACGGGCCAGCGATTCCCGGTCAAGTACTACCTGACCGCGATGCTGTTCATCGTCTT
>SYAB01000018.1 GCA_005787665.1 Actinomycetota bacterium | reverse complement strand
TCGGGCCGGCCTGCGCCTGCACATGGGTCACCAACGCATGCTCGAACCCCGGAAGCCGGCGCCGATGCCGTTCCAACCGATCCAGCACCGCCAGCACCTGCGGCGCACTCAACCCCTCCACCGGCAACGAGGCAAGCGTGTCCCACGCCGCCTCCAGCTGATCCAACGCCGACAAAAATCCCATACATCGAACACTAGTTCGAACCACCGACAAAACAGGCTCGCCGGATTAACGAGTCCGAGCTGCGGATCCGACCCCGAATTAGGACTTCCCGCCCTTGGGCAGCGCGGCCGACACCGTCCGCATCACCGCCCGCTTGAGCGTTCCGGCCGCCGTGCCCGCCGTCGACGCCAGCGTCGAACGGTGGGGCGGCATCAGCGACACCACGTCGCCTTCGGCGATCCGGCCCGGGGCGAGCACCTCGGCATACACCCCCAGACACCGCCGAGCGTGGGCCGCGACGGTTCTCGTGATTGCCGGGTCCCGCTCCAGCTGCGGCTGGGAGTGGGTGGGCATCACACACCGGATGGTGGGAATCAGGGGGGCCAGTTCCAACCGCCCGGGCGTGCGCAAGGTGCCGCCGCACCAGGACAGCTCCGGGTGCTCGGCGGAGTCGGGGGAGTCGATGAGCACGGTGGGCCGGAACCGCCGTACGTCGAAGTCCGACCCCGGTGCCAGCGCCGCCATGGCCGCCAGTGCCTGTTCACTCATCAGATGCACCGGGTAGGCGTCGGCGTAGCTGCCGATGGGCGTCGCGTAGCGGCTGATCTCGGCGAGCTTGCGCACCGGGAACATCGACAGATCCGGCAACGGATCGTCGGGACCGAGACCGAAGATGGTCCGCATATCGGTCTTGGTGGCCATCGGGCCGCGGTAGGAGCCGCGATCGGCGACCGGAGGCAGTGCCCGCAGCTCGACGTCGCGATCCAGGTACTCCGAGAGCCGGCGGTGCACGGTCGGATCCGAACTGGAGACCTCGTCGCCGCCCGGCAGCCCGATGATCACCTCGGGTGCGTTGCCGGGTCCGGCATTCGGTGGTGGTTCGCCGACGTAACGGGCTGTGCACCACAACAACCCCGGCAGCCGTTTGGCACTCGTGGTGGCGCCCAGCTCCGTGTCGCGGACCGCCCAGGTCCGATCGGCGTGCAACCCCAGGTGTCCGATCTCGGCAGCCTCGAGTCGCTCGCCGGCCATCGACTTGACCGGATACCGCCAGATCGACACGACGCGACCGGCATTCATCATGGGCAGAGTTTAGTGACGCGGGCCGGCGCGAGGATAGGGGCGACGGTTAACGAGCGCGGTCCCGGGGACGCTGGTTTTGGCCGTCGCCGCCGTCAGTGCGACGATGGTGCGGCCACTGTGCCGCAACGGTGGCATGGTTGAGCGGAAGGCACCGGGCTGACAGCGATGTACGACCAAGCCACCGGATGGGATGCCGGCACCGAGACGCACGACGTCGGATTCCGCATCGACCCGGTCCTGGCCCGAAGCTGGCTGCTGGTCAACGGGGCTCAATACGACAAGTTCGCGCCGGCAGCACGGTCGCGCGCCGACATCGTCGTGCTCGACATCGAGGACGCGGTGGCCCCCAAGGGCAAGACCGCGGCCCGCGAGAACGTGGTGCGCTGGCTCGCCGACGGCAAGACGGACTGGGTCCGGGTCAACGGTTTCGGCACCCAGTTCTGGGCCGACGATCTGGCCATGCTGGCCACCACCTCGGTGGGCGGGGTGATGCTGGCGATGGTCGAGTCCGTCGACCACGTGACCGAAACCGCCAAGCGGTTGCCCGACGTGCCGATCGTCGCGCTGGTGGAAACCGCGCGAGGATTGGAGCGCATCACCGAGATCGCTTCCGCGAAGGGCACCTTCAGACTGGCGTTCGGCATCGGCGATTTCCGGCGCGACACTGGCTTCGGCGAGAACCCGACGACGCTGGCCTACGCACGGTCGCGGTTCACGATCGCCGCCAAGGCAGCCCACCTGCCCGGTGCCATCGACGGCCCGACGGTGGGATCGAGCGCGCTCAAGCTCAGTGAAGCTACCGCGGTGTCGGCAGAGTTCGGGATGACCGGAAAGATCTGCCTGACTCCCGACCAGTGCCCGACCGTCAACGAGGGTCTGTCGCCGTCTCAGGAAGAGATCAGCTGGGCCAAGGAGTTCTTCGCCGAGTACGAACGCGACGGCGGCGAGATCCGCAACGGCTCGGATCTACCGAGGATCGCTCGTGCCACCAAGATCCTCAACCTGGCCCGCTCCTACGGGATCGAGGTCTCCGAGTTCGATGATCAGGCCGTGCATGTGACCGCGCCGTCGGACACGTACCACTACTGATTCAGCCGGTTACACGACCGGCGGCGATCGACCGGCGATTCAACCGGCGGCGATGAGGTCGGCCGCCTTCTCGCCGATGACCACAGCCGGCGCGTGGGTGTGACCGCGGACGATGGTCGGCATCACCGACGCGTCGGCGATCCGCAGGCCGGAGACACCGCGGACCCGTAGTTGCGGATCGACCACGCTGGCACCGTCGCGACCCATGCGGCAGGTGCCGACGGGGTGGTAGAGCGTGTGGGCACAGGCGTCGATGGCCCGCTCGAAGGTCTCGTCGTCGAGAGTCGTGGCGTGCCGTGGCCGCACGATCGGACCGACGATCCCCTTCAGCGCCGGCGATCCGGCGATCTTCGCGGTGATCCGCAAACCCTCCAACACCGCCGCGCGATCGACCCCGTCAGTATCGGTCAGGTAGTTCGCCTCGATGACGGGCTTGACCGCCGGGTCGGCGGACGCCAGGGTGACGGTGCCCGCGCTGCGGGGTTTGAGCAACACCGGCCCGGTGGCGATGGCATCGCGCGGATGCGGCTCACCGATGCCCTCGTCGAAGAACGGGGCGGGCGCCCAGATCAGTTCGAGGTCGGGCAGGTCCAGTTCGGGGCGGCTGCGGACGAATCCGTAAGCCTCACCGACGTTGGAGGTCAGCATGCCCCGCCTGCGCAACAGGTAGTTCGCCAGCTCGGCGGGCTTTTCGGCGCCCCACAGGCTGTCGCCGGGCACGTCGAAGCCGAGCGGAACGATCAAGTGGTCCAACAGATTTCGCCCGACCTCAGGCGCATCGTGCAGGACCGGGATACCGAACTGGCCGAGGTGTCCGGCATCGCCGATGCCGGACAGCATGAGCAGCTGGGGGGTGTTCACGGCTCCGGCGCACAGCACGACCTCACGGGCCGCGCGCACGGTCTGACGCCGACCGGCGGAGTCGTCGAACTCGACCCCGACCGCCCGGGTGCCGTCGAAGAGCACCCGTCGCACGGTGGCACCGGTGTGCAGGTCCAGGTTGGACCGGTAGAGCACCGGCTTGAGGTAGGCGTCGGCGCAACTCCAGCGCGCGCCGCGGCGCTGGGTGACAGCCGTCTCGCAGAACCCGTCGAGCAGTGGGCGCTCCGGGGAGGTCATCCGGTATCCGGCCTGCTGCGCCGCACGCAGCCACGCCGCGGTGGACGAGCGCGGGCTGCGCTGCCGGGAGATCACCAGCGCGCCGTTCTCGACACGATCGAAATACGGTCGCAGATGCGCGTAGTCCCAGTCGTCACCGGCATGCTGGGCCCACTCGTCGTAATCGGCGGGGAAGCCCGGCACCCACATCATCGCGTTCATCGACGACGATCCGCCGAGCATTTTGCCTCGGGGCCAATAGATTTCGCGCCCGCCGACTTCCTTCTGCGGTTCCGTTCGGTAGTCCCAGTCCAGCGGGCTGCGGAACAGCTTGGAGAACGCCGCGGGTATGTGGATGAACTTCTCGGTGTCCATCGGCCCGGCCTCCAGAACGACGACCCGCACCGAAGGATCGGCACTGAGCCGGCCTGCGACCACTGAACCTGCCGAACCGGTCCCGACGACGACGACATCACAGTCCATGGCCGCAGTATAGGAACAGCCGCGCGGCCCCCGGTCCGGCGTGATACCGACCCGCAGGCAAGCGCACAATGGGGCGATGCGCGCTGTCCGATCACGTGAGGGGCACCCGGTGGTCCTCGACGTCGAGGAACCCGCGGGTGACTGGCCTGTTCTGCAGGTGGGGGCCGCCGGGATCTGCGGCAGTGACCTGACGCTGGTCGGCTGGAATCTGCCGGTGACGCTGGGCCACGAGATCGCCGGCACCCTCGACGGGGTCGGCTACTGCGTGGAACCCAGTGTGCGGTGCGGCACGTGCGACCAGTGCCGGCTGGGCGCTCCCCAGCGCTGCCGGGGCACCGCCCCGCACGGTCTGCTCGGCGTGGCCTTCGACGGGGGTCTGGCCGACCGGGTCGCGGTGCCGCCGGAATGCATGGTGGCGCTGCCCGAGGGTCTCGCCGTCGAGGATGCGTCTCTGGTCGAACCGCTGGCCGTCAGCTGGCACGCGCTGCGCCGAGCGGCCGCGGTAACGGGGGAGCGGGTGCTGGTGGTCGGCGGCGGCAGCGTCGGACTGCTGACCGTGGCCGCCGCCCGGGCGATGGGCCTCGACGTCGACCTCGAAGCCCGCCACGACCATCAGCGGGAGGCCGGCGATCGCCTCGGCGCGGGCATTCCGCGCGGTCAGTACGACATCACCGTCGAGGCGGCCGGCACCGACAGCGCGATGGCGTCGTGCGTGCGGTGGAGCGCACCGGGCGGACGGATCGCGGTGGTCGGCATGCCGAAGGGCGATCTACGGGTACCGGGCATCGGATTCGTGATGAACGAACTGTCGATGGTTGGCTGCAACTGTTACGACAACGGCGCTGGAGGCCACGAATTCGCACAGGCCGCAGCAGTTTTGGCCAATGATCCGCAGATCGCTGCCACCGTGATCACGCACCGCTTTCCGCTTGCCGATGCCGCCGAGGCGTTCCGGGTGTCAGCCGACCGCGCCAGTGGGGCGGTCAAGGTCGTCCTGGCTCCCTAGGAACTCAAGGCCAGCTGGTCCTCGGCGTGGAAGGCCTCCTCCAGGGTCTCCGGGGAGGCGTCGCGGTCGATGAGCCGGATGTCGGCGCCGCGGGCGCTCTCGATCGCCCCAAGGCGGCGGGTGAGCTTGTCGGCGGCGTAGGCCGCCAACTCGCCCGGGTCGATCTTGAACGGGGGATTGTCGCCGAATTCCTCGGCACCCGATTCGACGGTGCCCAGAGCCAGTGGCATCAACTCGGCCATCCGATCGGTGACGACCTGCCACATGGTGTCGTCAGCGGCGACGTGACGGCGGCAGGTGAAGGTGCCCCACGCCATGTGCCGACGCTCGTCGTCGCCGATGTGCTTGATGATCTTCTGCATGCCCGGCAGGATTCCGCGGCTGTTGCACACCTTGCCCCAGCCGTAATAGCCGGTCAGTGCCAGGCAGCCTTCCACGACATGGTTGTAGGTGACCGAGGCGCGGATCTGGTTGACCGGCCCGGGGTCGGACTGGAGGGCGTAGAGGCTGTCGGGCAGTTCCCGGGTGAAGATCTGCGTGTAGGGCTCGTTGCACTCGACGTGCTCGTGCAGATCCTCGGAGACACCGACCGCGTCGAACCACATCCGGAAGGCCAGCGCGTGCTTGGCCTCCTCGTAGACGAACTGGGTCAGGTACATCTCGTCGGCGAATCGGCCCTCGGCGGCCATCGCGGCGACGAAGGGTTGCAGATCCTGGGTCACCGACTCCTCGCCGGCGAGGAACTGGGCGGCAAGCCTGGTGGTGTAGTGCCGTTCGTCGTCACTCATCGCCGCGAAATCCCTGGCGTCCTGACTGAGGTCGATGTCGGCGGGATTCCAGTGCCGGGCGTTGCCCTTCAGAAACAGCTTCATGGGGAAGGACTCCGCATTCAGGCCGCCCGCACCCAACGAGGCGTATCCGGTCCGCTGGCCGTGGGCGATGGTGCGCGTCATCCGTCAGGCTCCTTCACAGGGTGGTTTCACCCTCGAGAGTAGTGCGGCAATCCGGCCCCCGTCACCGTCCCCCGAACTAGGGTTTGACGGGACATGACAGCCCCGTCGCACCGGATCGGCTGGCCTCTACTTCGCTGTCGTCGCCGGACCGATAGCCCTCGAGCTTGCCGCGGTGTTGTGTCTGGGCCTGGGTTTCTTCCTGATGGCCGGGCACCCGCCGCACTGAGCTTCTCAACGCCGTGGCGCGCTAGCTGACGACGTGTTCGTCGGCGACACCCAAAGCGGTATCCAGGATGGCCAGACCCTCGGCGATCTCGGCGTCGCTGACGTTGCACGGGGGGCAGACGTGGATGCGGTTGAAATTGGCGAACGGCAGCATTCCGCCCGACTTGCACGCCGCCAGAACGGCATTCATCGCCGGGCTTGATCCGCCGTAGGGGGCCAGCGGTTCGCGGGTCTTCGGGTCCGACACCAACTCGATGGCCCAGAACACCCCCAGACCGCGAACCTCGCCCACCGACGGATGGCGTTGCTGCAGTTCCCGCAGTCCGGGTCCGAGCACCTGCTCGCCGATGCGGGCGGCGTTGGCCACCATGGCCTCCTCCTCCATCGCGGTGATGGTGGCGACGGCGGCCGCGCACGCCAGTGGATGACCCGAGTAGGTCAGGCCACCGGGGTAGGCGCGGTCGGCGAAGGTCGAGTAGATGGCGTCGTTGATGGCCACCCCGCCCAGCGGCACGTATCCGGAGGTGACCCCCTTGGCGAAGGTCATCAGGTCGGGGACGACGTCGAAATGTTCGATGGCGAACCACTTTCCGGTCCGCCCGAAGCCCGCCATCACCTCATCGGCGATGAACACGATGCCGTGGCGGTCGCAGAGCTCGCGGACCCCGGCGAGGTAGCCGGGCGGGGGGACCATGATGCCCGCGGTGCCCGGAACCGACTCGAGAATGATCGCCGCGATGGTGTCCGGTCCCTCGTGGGCGACGAGTCGCTCGAGATAGTCCAGCGCACGCTCGGACTCCTGGCGCTCGTCCTCGGCGAAGAACGACGATCGGTAGAGGAACGGGCCGTTGAAGTGCACGACGCCGGCGCTGGCGTAGTCGTTGGGGTAGCGCCGCGGGTCGCCGGTCAGGTTGATCGCGGTGTCGGTGCCGCCGTGATAGGAGCGGTAGCGGGACAACACCTTGCGGCGTCCGGTGTGCAGCCGCGCCATCCGGACGGCGTGCTCGACGGCATCGGCCCCGCCATTGGTGAAGAACACCCGGTTCAGGTCACCCGGAGTACGTTCGGCGATCAAGCGGGCGGCCTCCGAACGCGCCGCGTTGGCGTGCTGGGGGGCGATCGTGCAGAGCGTGGCCGCCTGCTCGGCGATCGCGGCGACGACCTTCGGATGCTGATGCCCGATGTTGGTGAACACCAGCTGCGAGGAGAAGTCCAGCAGTTTCGCTCCGTCGCCGGCCCACACATAGCTGCCTTCGGACGCCACCACCGTCATCGGTGTGATCTGCGCCTGGGCCGACCAGGAATGGAATACATGCCGGCGATCGAGTTCGTAGGCCCGCGCCGCCTCCGCGTGGGCGGTGGCCAGCTCCATGCCGTTGGGAAGAGCGGTCTCGGTGGTCGTCATGACAGGTAATGCTACGGCGCACCGAAGCCGGGCGATCGGGCAACTCTTCGGCAAACCGTTGGCGCCACTTGGGACACCATTGAGTCACGGTTGGGCAAAAAGCCCAGGTCACGGCGAGAACGCGGGTGGCGCGCGTCGTGCCGTTGTTGTAAAAGTGACGGTAGTGACTGTAGTGAGCGGGCGGGGACAGCCCCCGTTCCGTCCAGCAGGAGGGTGGTTTTCACAATGAAGCGCGTCTACGCGGTGTTGCTCGGTGTGGTGATGGGTCTGGCGCTCGTGGTGCCCGGGATCGCGTCGGCGGCACCGGTCAGCCGCGACCAGGCGGTGAACCTGGTGATCGCTCGCGGTCTCGCCCAACGCGGCGTCCCGTACTCGTGGGGCGGTGGGGGGATCGACGGCCCGAGCCTGGGCAACGGACCCGGAGCGGCGATCGTGGGCTTCGACGCCTCCGGATTGATCCAGTACGTCTACGCCGGCGTCAATGCCAAGCTGCCGCGGTCCTCGGGCGCGATGTACAACGTCGGCCAGAAGGTCACCCCGGCCCAGGCCCTGCCCGCCGACCTGATCTTCTACGGCCCGGACGGCAGCCAGAGCGTGACGATGTTCCTGGGTAACAACCAGATGTTGGAGGTCACCGACACCGGGGTTGCGGTCTCTCCGGTGCGCACCACCGACATGGCGCCGTACCTGGTGCGCATCATCGCCTGACCCGACGGGCCCGCCCGCGGGCCGCTACGCGCAGTCGGTGCAGATCGACTCGCCGTGGCGGCCGCGGGCCAGCCTGCTGCGGTGGTGAACCAGGAAGCAGCTGGAGCAGGTGAACTCATCGGCCTGTTTGGGGATCACGCGAACGACGAACTCCTCGTCGGAGAGGTCCGCACCGGGAAGGTCGTAGGAGTCCACCGCATCGGAGTCGTCGGTGTCCACCGTGGCCGAGGCGGCGTCATTGCGGCGCCCGGCGAGTTCGGCCAACGACTGGTCCACCTCGACCGGTGCACGACGAGGTGCGTCGTAGTCAACGGTCATCGGTTCGCCCCTTTCCCGATCGTCTCGTTAGCGTCCGGTACGCCAACCGGATGCCGACATATTCCCGCGCCGCGGCGCCGGTAAACCTGCGACCGCGGTCCGGATCAGATCCGCCAGAGCGATTCCTGGGCGACGCTGGCGACC
>SYAB01000002.1 GCA_005787665.1 Actinomycetota bacterium | reverse complement strand
GGAGATGCCCTTCCGCCAGCAGCGCGCGGCCACCCTGCCCGCATCCCTGAACGACGGCCGGCTGTCGAGAGCCGACGTCGAGCGCGCCGCCCACCGGCACCTCTCGGCCCAGATCCGGCTCGCCCTGCGCGCCCGCCCCACTCCCCCGGGCGATGTCATCGCCTCGGCCGGACATCGGCGGTTGGCCCGCGACGCCGCGAGTCGCGGAACGGTGCTGCTGCGCAACGAACGCATCGACGCCGTGCCGATGCTGCCCTTCGACGAGTCGGCACTGTCGCGGGTGGCGGTGCTCGGCCGGCTGGCCGACCAGCCCAACCAGGGGGATGTGGGCTCCTCCCTGGTCAGCCCGCCCTCGTCGGTGAGCATCCTCGACGGTTTGCGGGATCGTTTGGGGCCGAGACTGGTTCACCTTCGCGGCAGTGATCCGACGGCGGCCGCTGAGGCCGCCCGCGGCGCCGACGCCGCGGTGGTCGTCGTCGGGCTGTCCTCCCGCGATGAAGGCGAGTCGATGATCGGCGTCGACACCGCATCGACGCAGTTACTCGGCGGGGTCGCCCGCTTCCGGCCGGTCGCCGCCGTCCTGGTGCGGGTGGCTGCGCAGGTGGCCAGACTGAAGAAGTTCGGCGGCGACCGCCGTGACCTTCGACTGCACCTCCAGGATGTCGCGCTCATCCGGGCGGTGGCCCGGGTCAACCCTCGAACGGTCGTGGTGGTGATCGGCGGCGGGACCATGGTGCTCGACCCCTGGGATTGCGAGGTCGCCGCGGTGCTGCTGGCGTGGTACCCGGGTATGGAGGGCGGGCACGCCGTCGCCGACGTCCTGTTCGGCGACGCCGAACCGGCGGGCCGTCTTCCGATGGCGATCCCGCGATGGAAAGAGGATCTGCCGCAACTGGATTGGGACGCGGCACAGGTCACCTACGACCGGTGGTGGGGTCAGCGAAAGCTCGACCGCGACGGCGTCCCCGCCGCGTATCCGCTGGGCTTCGGACTGGGTTACACGACATTCCTGCTCGAGGGTCTCAGGGTCTCACCCTGCCACGGCGAGCGATTCACCGCGTCGGTCACCGTCACCAACACCGGAGCGCGGCCAGGACATCACGTCGTCCAGATCTACGCCGAAGAAACCGCCGACACCGGCAATCCCGTTCACCACCTGGTCGGCTTCGACTCAGTGCACCTCGATGTCGGAGCGAGTCGGCGGGTCGAGATCGACTGTTCGGTTCGGCCCCTCCAGCGTTGGGCCGGTGACCACTTCGAAACGGCAGCCGGTGATGTCGTCATCCAGGCCGGGTCGTATGCCGGGGACCCCGATGCTCTCGAGTCGGTGCTGACCCTTCGCTGAGGAGTGACCGTGTTTTCGGGACAGGCGTTCGGCGACGCCTGATTTGCGTCCAAAGGCATTGTGGCCCTTGGTTTCCCGCGTTCTGAACGCCATTGGTTACCCGCCACGGCAACCGTGTCCGCCGTCGGTGAGCGGTATGCCCTCAGTGACTGAGGCGCGATACGGGCCGGGCGGTGGACGCGGCGAGTTCTGTCGGACCCCACTGGGATGCTGAGGTCATGTCGTTGATCGCTTCTGCTGATGTCGCAGACGTTCCTGCGGGGGAGCGCCTTGAGGTGTTGTTCGGGGAGTTGGCGGAGTTGTGTGGTCAGCGCAATGCCCTTGATGGGCGGATTGTGGAGATCGTCGCGGAGGTGGATCGTGACGGGTTGTGGGCCGGTACGGGGGCGCGTTCGGTGGCGGGGTTGGTGGCGTGGAAGACGGGGTGTTCGCCGGGTAATGCGGCGGCGGTGGCTGCGGTGGCGCATCGGTTCGGGGAGTTCCCCCGGTGCACGGCCGGGTTGCGGGAGGGCCGGTTGTCACTGGATCAGGTGGGAGTGATCGCCGCGCGGGCCGGGGCGGGTTCTGACGAGCATTACGCGGCGTTGGCGTCAGTGGCCACGGTGGCCCAGTTGCGGACCGCCGTGCGCCTGGAGTCGCGTCCCGAGCCCGAGCCTTCGCCCTCGCCCCAGCGTTCGGTCGTCAAGACTTCCGGCGCGCACGGCGCGGGGTGGCGGATCACCCTGCCCGATGATGAGGCGGCAGTGTTCGAGGCGGCGCTGGGATCCCATCTGGATGGGCTGATCACCGAGTGGAAGCGCGATCATGGTGAGGGCGAGGTCCTCGCGGAAGGCCGGCCGCCGATGCCCAATACCGCCGACGCGTTCCTGGCCCTGGTCGAGGCGGGTTGGGACGCCGAGGCCGCGCGGCGCCCGCACGGGCAGCGCACCACGGTGGTGGTACATGTCGATGTCGCTCAACGCGTCGGCGCGTTGCCTCTGGGTCCGCTGCTCAGCGACGCCGAGCGCCGGTATCTGAGCTGTGACGCCACCTGCGAGGTGTGGTTCGAGCGTGAAGGTCAGGTGATCGGTGCGGGTCGGGCAACCCGTACGGTCAACCGGCGGCTGCGCCGGGCCCTGGAACACCGCGACCGCTGCTGTGCGGTGCCCGGGTGTGGGGCCACCCGCGGCCTGCATGCCCACCACATCACCCATTGGGAAGACGGCGGGTCCACCGAGTTGGCCAACCTGGTCCTGTTGTGCCCGTATCACCACCGGTTGCATCATCGTGGCGGGATCACGATCACCGGGCCGGCCGACCGACTGGTCGTGCTCGACGGCGACGGCCACCGCCTGCTTCCGGGGTCATTGGCCCGACCTCCGCACCGACCTCCGCCGGATGTTGCCCCGTATCCCGGGCCTACCGGCGAACGCGCCGACTGGTGGTGGTACCAACCCTTCCAACCCCAGCCACCACCCCTCAACAACTGACATGCAGGCAACGTTTGTCAAGCCGGGGTCAAGACGGTGATGTTCACCTGGCGGGCGACGGCTACCAGGACACCGGGTCCGGCCCAGGGGGACAGGACGGCTCAGGCCTTCGCGGTTGTCCTGCGTAAACGAAATCCGATAGCGGGATGAACGGAAGGTGACGCGTCGGCGGACGCTTGATTCATCTGTAGAAGGACCGGCCCCCCTGGCGCACAGTGGACTCATGTGGGTGATGCCCAGCCACACCAGTCGGACATGCCACCGAGGAGGCGGCCGCCGATGACTGGCAACCGTCCCCGGGCCATGACCGCGATCATCGCGGCGGGCGCGCTGCTGACAGCGGGATGCTCCACAACGGGGCCAGTGCAGCCCTACGCCAAGGACGCCACCGTGGCCTGCGCGGGCAAGCAGGACCTGTCCGCCAGCGGCTCGACCGCCCAAGCCGCCGCAATCGCCCACTTCACCAAGGCCTACCAGCAGGCGTGCCCGGGTCGACAATTGACCTACACGGCCAACGGATCCGGCGTGGGTATCCAGGAATTCCTCGCCAAGAAGACCGACTTCGGCAGCTCGGACTCCCCTCTCGAGGGCGCGGAGTACGACGCCGCCACCCAACGATGCGGTGGCGCGGAAGCGCTGAACATCCCCATCGTGTTCGGTCCGATCGCCGTCACCTACAACCTTCCCGGCGTGAACGTCCTGGTGCTCGACGGGCCCACGCTGGCGGGCATCTTCTCCGGGGCCATCACCCGGTGGGACGACCCGGCGATCAACGCTCTCAACATGCCTGGCGGCAGGGCGCACCCGAACCCGCGCACCTCCATGCCAGCCGAACAGATCACGGTCGTGCACCGCAGCGACGCGTCCGGGACGACCGACAACTTCCAGCAGTACCTGCAGGCCGCGTCGGGCTGGGCGTGGGACCGCGGCGCCGGGAAGACGTTCAGCGGAGGGGTCGGGCAGGGCGCCATCGGCAACCAGGGCACCGCGGAGATGGTCAAGAACACCCCCGGGGCGATCGGCTACAACGACTGGTCCTCGGCGATCGGCCTGGACCTACCGACCGCCGATATCAAGACCCCGGCCGGAGTCACCCATATCGGCACCGACTGGTCGGGCACCTCCATCGCCCCGGTCACCGTCACCGGTCAGGGCAACAACATGGTCCTCGATCTGACCCCGGCCTTCCAGCCGACGGTCAAGTTCGGCTACCCCATCATCCTGGCGGGCTACGCGATCGTCTGCTCCCGCTATCCCGACCCCGACACCGGTGAAGCCGTGAAGTCCTTCCTGCAATCTGCGGTGACCATCGGTCAGACGGATCTGAACAAGGTCGGCTACATCCCGCTGCCGCCGGAGTTTCAGACCAAGGCCGCGGCTGCCGTCGGCAGCATCACCTGAGCCGGGCCCGCCAGTAATTCGCCAGGGCCTCCTCGATGCGCCCGCGATGGAACTCGTCGCGCGCCCGAGCGAACTCCAGATAGGTCACCACCGCGGCCGCCTGGGCCGGGTCGAATCCGGCCAGCCGTTCGCTGGTCGCCACGAACCAGGTCTTCGTCCCGTACCGGCGGGGGTTGACCGGCGTAGTCCGCTCTGCGTCGGTCAGCCCGAACGTCAGATGGAACACCGGATCGACCGACATCAGCCGCCCGTCGACATCGGCGATCAGATAGGCCGGCAGGTAGAACCGAAAGGCGCTATCGGAGAATAAGTTCAACGCCGAGGAGTATCCGTCAGGCGCCTGATCCAGGAAGGACGGCTCGAGGGCCCGCCAGTCGTTCTTCCCGGCGAATGCCGACTCCACCAGATACGGCTCCTCGCCTTCCCGGCCGCGCAGGAGACAATCGTCGCCGGGGTGCTCGACACCGGCGAAGGCAGCGGCAATCACGGCCTTGAGGTCCGCCGGTCCCATGGTGTCCTTCCGCCCTGAGGTGGCCAGTGCAGCCTACGATCGCTCGCCACCGGACATAGGCTCGGGCACTATGCGGATCGCCGTCTCCGGTTCCCACTCGCTCGGCAAGTCCACCGTGGTCAACGACTGGGTCGCGCAGACCGGCTATGCGCGGGAGGAGGAGCCCTACCGCGCGCTCGGGCTCGGAGGTCCCTACGAGATCCTCTTCGGCGACGCCTCCACCCGCCTGCACAACGGCATCCAGCTCTACTACTGCATCAGCCGCGTGCACCGCTACGCCGACCGCTCGGCTGAGGTCATCTTCGACCGGGCACCGGTGGACTACCTTGCCTACTCCCAATTCACCGCGGAGTGCGCCACCACCGACATCGACGACGCCTTCGTGGAGTCGATGGTGCCCGCGGTGCGGGAATCCCTGGATCACCTCGACATCCTCGCCTTCGTACCCGGCTCGCGACGGTGGCCGGTGGAGATGGAGGCCGACGGCATCCGCCCCGTCGATCTGGACTACCGCGACCGGGTGGACGCAATCTTCAAGGAGATCTACCGCGACGGGCGGTTCGACGTGCTCCCCGCCGAGAACGCCCCTCTGGTGGTTGAACTCGTCGGCCCGCGGGAACAACGCCTCGACCAGATGCGGTCGGCGATCCAGCGGCGAGCGGTACGCTGACGCGGCTCATGATGGGTCGCGGATCAGACAGAGTCCACCCCGGCAGGATCATTGCCGGTTCATTCCTCGTCGTCATCGCGATCGGCGCGGTGCTCCTGTCGACGCCGTGGGCGACCGCATCGGGTGAGCGAGCACGTCTTCTCGATGCGGTGTTCACCTCCACGTCCGCGGTCTGTGTCACCGGACTGGTCACCGTCGACACCGGTAGCTACTGGTCGGTGTTCGGGCAGCTGACGATCCTTGGTCTGATCCAGGTCGGCGGGCTGGGATTGATGACGCTGGCCTCACTGACGGTGGTGCTCATCTCCCGACGCCTCGGGGTGCGCGCCCGAATGGTCGCTCAGGCGCAGACTCGCACCCTCTCGACGGCCGATATCGGCCGGGTGGTCCGCAACGTCACGGTGTTCACCGTCGCGTCGGAGGTGTTGGTCGCCCTGGTTCTGACCATTCGGTTCACCACCGGGTATCAGATGTCCTTCGGGGAGGGTTTGTACTCCGGGGTGTTCCATTCCATCTCGGCGTTCAACAATGCCGGGTTCTCGCTCAACACCGACAGCCTGATGCCCTACGTCGCAGACGCGTGGGTCATCCTGACGATCTCCGCCGCCGTGGTCGTCGGAGGACTGGGGTTTCCCGTGCTGTTCGAGATCGCCCGGGCGTGGCGGAAACCGCGTTCCTGGTCGGTCACCACCAAGATCACCATCGGCACCACCGCGGCACTGTTGGTGCTGGGCACGCTGGTGATGGCCAGCGTCGAGCACCGCAACCCCGACACGATCGGTGCGATGCCGGCCGGACAGGCGCTGTTGGCGTCGTTCTTCGCCGCCCTGACCCCCCGAACTGCCGGGTTCAATTCGATCGACGTCGGGGCGATGACCTCCGAAGGCCTGTTGGCCACCGACGTCTTGATGTTCATCGGCGGTGGCAGCGCCGGCACCGCGGGCGGTATCAAGGTGACGACGGTCGGCCTCCTGGCGATCGTCGTATGGGCGGAGATGCGGGGTAACCCCACGGTCAACCTCGGTTTCCGGCAGATTCCGGCCGACAATCAGCGGCAAGCACTGGCCGTGGCAGTACTCGGCGCACTGGTCGCCGCCCTGTCCACCTTCATCCTGATGAACCTGACCGATTTCAGTCTGGATCAGGTGATGTTCGAGACGATCTCGGCGCTGGGCACCGTCGGGATGTCAACCGGAATCACCGCGCAGATCCCGGACGGCGGCAAGTGGGTGATTATCGTGCTGATGTACCTCGGTCGACTAGGTCCGTTGACTCTGGCATCAGCATTGGCACTGCGGCCGCGCGAACGTCGTTGGGAGCCACCGACAGAGAGGATCACGGTTGGCTAGGGAGCGTAAAGAACCCGTCGTGGTCATCGGTCTCGGCCGTTTCGGCAGTGCCCTGGCGCTGGACTTGAACCGCCGCGGCACGGAGGTGCTCGCCATCGACAGCTCGGCCAAAGTGGTGCAGCATCACTCCGGCCAGCTGACCCAGGTGGTCGCCGCGGACTGCACCGACATCGAGGCCCTGCGCGAGCTCGGTGTCGACGAGTTCTACAAAGGCGTCGTCGCCATCGGCAGCGATATCGAGGCCAGCATCCTGGTCACCTCACTTCTGGTGGAGTTGGGCGTGGAGGACATCTGGGCCAAAGCCATCACGGCCCACCACGGCCGCATCCTGGAACGCGTCGGCGCTCATCACGTTGTCTTTCCCGAGCGCGAGGCCGGCGAGCGGGTGGCCCACCTGGTATCCGGGCAGATGATCAACTACATGCAGGTCGAATCCGATTTCGCGATCGCCGAAGTGCGGCCGCCGCAGCAACTGGTGGGGATTCCGCTGGCGCAGGCCGGCCTTCGCAAGAAGTTCGGGATCACCGTGGTGGCGGTGAAGAACGTCGGCGGCACCTTCACCGACGCGACGCCCGATACAGAGCTGACCTACGACGACGTGGTTCTGGTCACCGGCCGGGTCGACGATCTCGAGCGCTTCGTCAATCTGGCGTGAGCCAGCGCGGGTAACACAGTTACCACCCGCCACATTGGTAACATCGAGCGATGCAGGACTCGCCCACGAACCAGGGCCATCAGCGCCCGATCTCCCGCCGCGACGCGCTGCGCTACGCCGCCACCGTGCCGGCACTGGCCGGCCTCGGCGCGGCATCGGCGGGTCTGGGCGCGCCCGAGGCCGGCGCCGCCGCCCCCATGCTGATCGACTACGCGATGCGACAGATCCCGGCCAAGGACATCCGGGCGGCCGGTTATGCCGGGGTGATCAACTACGTCTCGCTGTCGCGACCGGGCTCCTCCTTCGGCGCCAAGCCGATCACCCGGCCCTACGCCGAGTCGCTGACCGCCGCGGGCCTGGTGATCGTCAGCAATTACCAGTACGGCAAGCCGGGCGGGACCGCACCCTCGGACTACACCCGCGGCTTCGCCGGCGGCGTCGCCGACGCACGCACCGCTTGGCAGTTGCATACTGCCGCGGGAGGCGGCCAGAGTGCACCGATCTTCTTCAGTGTCGATGAGGACATCAGCCGCGCTACCTGGAATGATGTTGCTCTGCAATGGTTTCGGGGGATCAACTCGGTACTCGGGGTTCAGCGCACCGGTGTCTACGGCGGGATCGACGTGTGCCAGTGGGCGGCCGCCGACGGCGTCATCGGCAGTTCGCGCACGCCCGGCCGCCGGTGGTCCTGGCAGACCCGGGCCTGGTCGGGCAACAAGATCGACCCCGCCGCGGTCCTCTATCAGCGGGTGGTGGCCACCGCCGCGAATCCCGGCCCGATCGTCGGGGG
>SYAB01000144.1 GCA_005787665.1 Actinomycetota bacterium | reverse complement strand
GCGTGTCCGTACGTCGACACGCCGGTGGCGGGGTGCCGTCGCGCACGGTCGCGCAGTGGGAGGGGCCGGCGACAGCCCTCAGGCGCTGAGGCGCTGGGAGCCGAGCAGCATCCGCCGGCACCCGTGCACCGAGATCCCCTCGGAGGCCTGCTGGCCGGAGAGCACCGCAGCCGCGCCGGTGAAATCGTCGCCGGCGCAACCCTCGGTGGTCACCACGACCGTGGTCAATCCGGCGGCGACCGCGGCGCGCAGGCCGGGCGCGGAGTCCTCGATCGCCATCGCGTCGACGGCCCGAACCCCCAGTTGCCACAGCGCATGCCGGTAGACCTCGGGATCCGGCTTGGGCCGGCCCACCTCGTCGCCGGTCACCAGCACCTCCACCGCGCCGTCGCCGAGTAGTTCGCGCAGCGGCCGGTGCACGGCCGGCCAGTGCCCGGCGGTGACGACAGCCACCCGGATGCCGGCGCAGTGCAGATCCCAGACGGCGTCGGCCAACTGACGCTCGTCAGCGCGCGGGTCCGAAAGCAGCGCATCGACGGAGAAGATCACTGCCTCCAGCTGGGCCGGCCGGTCTGACTTCTCCCACCAGAACGACTTGTCCAACCGAAACGAGATCTGCGGTGCGTTCATAGCCGAAGTATCCGCTGGGCGAAGGTTCCGACCATCCCCCGTCCGGGGGAGTGTGCCGGGGGAGTGCGCCCGGGGAGCCGCCCCTTCTCATTTACGGTTGACGGATGCCGGTACGCGTCGTCCTCGTCGACGACCACGAGATGGTCATCGAGGGACTCAAGGCGATGCTCGCGCCGTTCGCCGAGCGGGTGGCCGTGGTCGGCGAGGCGGTGGGCGCCGAGCGTGCCAAGGCGGTGATCGAGGAACTGACCCCCGACATCGTGTTGTGCGACGTTCGGATGCAGGGGGTCAGCGGGCTGGACCTCTGCCGGGAGATCCGGGAGCGCGACCCCAGCCGCAAGGTGATCCTGCTATCGGTCTACGACGACGAGCAGTATCTCTTCCAGGCCATGCGGGTCGGGGCCTCGGGCTACCTGCTCAAGGGCATCGGTAGCGACGAACTGGTCCGCCAACTCGAGGGCGTGCACGCCGGGGGCAGCGCGATCGACGCGGGGCTGGCCGCCCGCGCCGCCGAGACGGCGGCCCGGCTGCAGAGCGACCAGTTCTGGCCCGGTGCCCGTCATGGACTGACCCAGCGGGAGAGCGAGATTCTGTCGCTGGTCGTCACCGGGCTGTCGAACCGCGGCATCGCCGCCAGACTCGTCATCGGCGAGGAGACCGTCAAAACCCACCTGAGTTCGATCTATCGCAAGCTCGGGGTCGGGGATCGCACCAGTGCGGCGGCAATGGCGTTGCGGGAGGGCATCTTCCGATGACCGGCGTACCGAGTAATCCCGCGGTGAGCCCGGACGCGGTGCGCGGCCTGGTCGATGCCGACCGGGAGGTGGCCCTGCTGCTCGACATCATCGCCGCCACCTCCAGCGGTCCGGGCCTGGAACCGATGGCAGCCGCGGTCGCCCGGATGATCACCGCGGCGACGGAGTCCGACGTCTGCTTCGTGCATGTGCTCGACGACACCGACCGCTCGCTCACCCTGGCCGGGGCCACCCCGCCGTTCGATGAACAGGTCGGCCGGATCCGGATGCCGCTGGGCTCGGGCGTCTCGGGCTGGGTGGCCAGCCATCGCGAGCCGGTGGTGATCGTCGACGACAAGGAGGCCGACCCGCGCTATGTTCCGATCGCGGCGCTGCGCGGCCGGGACTTCACCTCGATGGCGTCGGTGCCGATGCAGACCGAGCCCGGTGGCCTGGTGGGCGTGCTCAACGTTCACACCACCGAGCGCCGGGACTTCACCGCCCGGGATATCGAACTGCTGCTGGTGATCGGCCGGCTGATCGCCGGCGCCTTGCATCAGGCCCGGCTGCACCGCCAGCAGTCGGCGCGCGAACGAGCGCATGAAAACTTCGCCGAGCAGGTGATCGCCGCCCAGGAGAGCGAACGTCGGCGGCTGGCCGGCGATATCCACGACGGCATCTCCCAGCGGCTGGTCGGCCTGACCTACCGGCTCGACGCCGCCGCCCGCGCGGTCGATGACGGTGACCAGACCTCGGCGGCCGAACAGTTGGAGAAAGCCCGCGACCTGGTGGATCTGACGCTGGCCGAGGCGCGCTCGGCGATCGGCGCCCTGCGCCCGCCGGTACTCGACGACCTGGGCCTGGCGGGTGGTCTGGCCAGCCTGGCGGCATCGACGCCCGAGGTCGACCTGGACCTGCACCTCGATGACGACCGGCTGCCCGAGCACATCGAGGTGGCGCTCTACCGGATCGCCCAGGAGTGCGTTCAGAACGTCGTGAAGCATTCCCGGGCGCTGGTGGCCTCGGTCAGATTCACGGTGCGCGACTCGGTGGCCCGTCTGGAGGTCGCCGACAACGGGGTCGGTTTCGAGACCGGGTTCGTCACGGGTTTCGCCGCCCGTGCCGCGACGGCCGACGGTGGCGGCTACGGCATGCTCTCGATGGCCGAGCGGGCTGAACTGGTCGGCGGAACCCTGGAGGTTCGGTCCAAACCGGGCGCTGGGACCACCGTCGTGGTGACCGCGCCCATCGAGGAACCGGCCTGAGCGAGTCGGCCTCGCGTCGGCGATGTTTCGACCGCGTTTCGGCTTCGCAATCCGTTCCCATCCGGCGTCGGCGGGGTTAGTCTCGGAGACGGTGAGTCCCTAGCCCCGGACGCCCTTCTGAGAGGAGTTCTTCATGGCTTCGGTTCTGTGGTTCCAAGGGGGGGCGTGCAGTGGTAACACCATGTCGTTCCTCAATGCCGACGAACCCAACGTCGTCGATCTGATCGTCGACTTCGGCCTCGAGGTCATCTGGCATCCCTCGCTCGGCATGGAACTGGGCAACCAGGCCAAGAAGATCTTCGCGGACTGCGCCTCGGGCGAGCGTCCGATGGACGTCTTCGTCTTCGAGGGTTCGGTCATCGAGGCGCCCAACGGGACGGGGCGGATGGACATGTTCGCCGACCGGCCGATGAAGGACTGGGTGACCGAACTGGCGTCCCAGGCCGGCATCGTCGTCGCGATCGGGGACTGCGCATGCTGGGGCGGCATCCCGGCCATGGAACCCAACCCGTCGGCCTCCACCGGACTGCAGTTCCACAAACGGGCCAAGGGCGGCTTCCTGGGCCCGAACTTCCGATCCAAGGCGGGCCTGCCGGTCATCAACATCCCCGGCTGCCCGGCCCACCCCGATTGGATCACCCAGATCCTCGTCGCGCTGGCCACCGGCCGCACCAGCGACATCGCCCTCGATGAACTGCAGCGTCCCGAGACCTTCTTCAAGACCTTCACCCAGACCGGGTGCACCCGGGTGCAGTTCTACGAGTACAAGCAGTCCACGCTGTCCTTCGGCGAGGGCACCCGCACCGGTTGCTTGTTCTACGAGTTCGGCTGCCGCGGCCCGATGACTCACCACCCATTCGTCGTGCGTATGGCCCGTCCAAATGATGTCGGCGTCGGGCAGGTAAACCGCCATGCGCGAGGTCTGAATAGTTCCGCGAGTAACCGGGCCTCCGCCGCCGTACCCGTG
>SYAB01000143.1 GCA_005787665.1 Actinomycetota bacterium | reverse complement strand
GACGGTGCCCACCATCCACAGCGCCCAGGCCAGTTCGACCGCGGCGCGATCGCCGATAAGATCTCCGCCCACCAACACCGCACCGGAGGCCACCGTCAGCAGTGCCATCGGTGCCGCGCCGTAGAAGTGCGCCATTTGCGGGTTGCGGGCGTGGCTGCGCGCCACAGTCGGGTGCCGCAGCCCATGCCCACCGATCACGGCCAGTAGCACCACCAACAGCAGAGCGGCGATCACCCACATCACGCGGGTGAAGGTGTACAGGCCCGGAAGATGGGTGGGGCCGAGAAGATGGATGGGGAGAGTGGCCCCGGCGTTGGCGACGATTCCGGTGCCCATCACAGAGGCGAACCAGTTCGGGCCGATTCCGCCGAGGATCTCCACCCGGGTCAGCGCCGGTCCGGTCTCAGTCCCCCCCGCTGCGTCAATCCCCGGCGCGTCAATCCCCGTCCGGTCAAACACTGCGGCGTCCGCGGTGGTCTTCCTGGATGAGGTAGTCCGCCGCCATCGCCGTGACGTGGTCGGGCAGCGCGCCGGCGGCGACGTCGGCCAGGGTGGTGGCTTCCAGGACCGCCCGCATGCTCGCCCGCAGCGCGCGCCACACATCGGTCAGTGCCGCGGTGGGACCGGAGTAGGGAAGGTCACCCAATCCGATATCCCGAACGCTGGCCAGCGGTCCGTCGATACAGCGCAGCACGTCGGCGATGCTGATCGTCTCGGCCGGCCGGGCCAGTTCGTAGCCGCCGTCGCGGCCACGATGGCTGCGCACGAGGCGGTCGGCGCGCAGGTCGGCGAGGATGTCAACGAGAAACTGGGCCGGAATGCCCTGGGCGGCGGCGAGGTCGTCGGTCTTGACCACCACGCCGGGTTCGGCCGTGGCCAGTTGGGTCATGGCGCGGACGGCGTATTCCGCCTTCGCCGACATCCGCATGCTGCGGATTCTGCCACTGGTCTGACTGCGCGCGGACCAGAAGGCATCGGCGCGGGTCAGCCGCGGTGGCGAGCGGCCTGGGCACGACCGGCGGGCTTGGCGGGCTCATCGGAGACCGCCGGGGCGGCTTCCCCGTCGGCGCTGTCGGCGCCCGTCGGGTTGGTGACGGCTGATCCGCTCGCGCTACCCGAAGTCGGTCCGGCGGCCTGTTCGGCGACCGCACTGATCGCGTCGCGGACGGCCCCGGCGGCCTTGCGGGCGGCACCGGCGAGGCTCGAGTCCGGGCGTACAGCGTCAATCCCGACCGGCGTCGAGCCGAGCACCGGGTTGCGGTGGCGCCGATCGTCGCGGACGGTCCGCGATGACGCGTCAGCGACCCCCGGGCCAGATTCTGATGGGCCTGAGTCTGATGGGCCTGAGTCTGATGGGCCGGGTGCGGTCGGGACCGGCGCGGGTCGCACGCCCGGTTCCGGAGCCGAGGCCGGGGCTGCGGGGTTGCGGGGCGCCGGCGCTAGGTACTTGAGGACGACGGTCTGCAGCGTGTCGTAGACCATGGCCGGCGGGCCGAGCGGGGCCACCACCGCCTTGACGGCGTTGGCCAGCGCACCCTCGAAGTCGCCACTGACCAACGCGGTGAGGGTCCTTGCGATGAGGATCGGCTCGTGGGCCACCAGGGCGCCGACGGCGAAGGCAGCCTCAATGAGTCCGGTGCTGACGTACTCGACATCGGCCGCCAGGCTCGTGACGAACTCCCGCACCACCGGGACCACGTCATTGGCGACGAACTCGCGGGAATCCGCCGCCGCGGCGGATACGTCGGCCATCGAAGGAACCAGGGCGCTGAGATCGCGCGGATCGGTGATCGCGGAGAAATCGGGTAACGGACTCGCGGCGAAGGGGGCGTAGGGACTCGACGCCGCGGTCAACTCGGGTGGAGACACCGCGGCGACGCCCGCCACGAAGGCATCGACGATGACGTCCTTACCCATCGAGGTGGCGTCGGCGGCCAGTCCGGAGATCAGATCCTTGAGAACCGAGAAGGGATTGCTCGAACCTGCCGGGCCGGGAGCGATCGCGTCGAGGAAGGCCTGATCGAGCATTCCGATGGTCTCAGTGTTGCCGGCCGAGAGCTGCACCGCCGGAATGGCGACGTCGGCGCGAGGCGCCACAATCGGGTTGGCGACCACCACACCGGCGGTCACCAGCGACACGCCCGTCGTCAGAATAGGTCCAATCACCCTGCGCACGCGTGTCACCGCCTTTCCGTTAGCCCTACCATACCTGAGAAAAAGCTGAGTGCCTACCCCATGGGCGAGAATACGTCACCCTGTTTTCCCGATTGCCGGCGCGAAGCCGGGACCCGGCCGATACCCACAGTTCAGTCGGTGCGCGGCCAGATCGGTGCCGGTGCCGCCCCGCCCGGCCCAGCCGGGTGTGGCGCATCCCCGACCATGGGCTCGTTTCTGAGAATTCCCCCCGAAAGCGACGAGGTCTCCAGACAGCACGCTGCCCCTCCGCTGGGCGGAGGGGCAGCGTGTTTACTGCTGTGGTGCGTTAGCCGTTAGGCAGAGGGACGGACCGCGCGAGCCGCCTTGCGGGCCGGCTTCGGGGCCGCAACCTCAGCGGCCGGAGCCTCGGCAGCCTCAGCGGCCGGAGCCGCCTCAGAGCTGTCGGCAGCCGGAGCCTCAGCAGCCGGAGCCGCCTCGGCCGCAGCCGCACGGGCCGACGCAGCCAACGCAGCCGGAGCTGCAGCAACTGCCGTCGGAACCGGGGTGGCCAGCGCGTTGGCAACGGCAATGATCCCGCTCTGCGCCACGGTGCGGACGCTCGGCACATAGCTGGCCGCGATCGAATCCGTGGTCGGCTCGAAGGTGGGGGGAGCGCCGTACGGAATCGCGGCGGTCTGCTGTCCCGCGCCGATGGTGACGTTGAGGATCGTTCCCGGAATGCCGGTGGCACCGAAGAGCCCGTCGATGGCGGCGTTCCAGCCGTCTTCGAAGGAGGTCGCGGCGAACGTGTCGGTGATGACCGAGATGGACTTGCTCACCACCAGGCTGATCTGGGCCACGCCGGCACCGATGGCCAGCGGCAGCGCGCCGATGGTCGCTTCGATAACAGCCTGGAGCCGGGTTACCACGCCGCTGAGGACGTAGGCACCGGCGCCGAGGGCCAGGGTGCCCGCGTCACTGATCGACGCGGCCAGGGTTGCCAGGGCGCCCGGGATGTCCAGGGTCAGCAGATCACCCACGGCATTCCACACACCCTCGCTCAGCGCAACACCGGCGGCGGACAGACCCGCGACGGCGACGTTGAGGTAGTCCGAGCCGTTGATGCCCAGCTGGCGAACGATCGGCAGCGCGAAGTCGATGAAGTTCGGGAGCACGCCGATCGAGGTGTAAGCACCGAGCTCATCGGATTCGAGCGCGACCGGGAACACTGGAGCCGACGTTCCGGTCTGGTCGAACGGGGGGGTGGTGTTGGGCAGCGTCGGGGCAAACGGGAAAGCGGTCGGGCCCCAGAGCGCACGGTTGGTGACGTCCGTGTCGGTGCTGAACAGCAACTGGCCGCCCAGGAGGACCGAACCCAGCAGCTCGCTGATGGGGCTGTCGAGGCCGGCCAGCGTGACCTTGGCGACGGTGGGAACATTGATGGCCGGGAGGCTCAGCTGAGCCCCCATGACCGGGGTCATCGCGATGGCGCTGGCCCCGACAACCGCGGCGGTACCCGCGATCAGATGTGAACGAAGTGAGATTTGCACGGTGAGTCCTCCGGTAAGCAGTTGATACTGACTCCATGAGACTAGCTGAGAAAATCCTGAGCGCAAGTACTTCGGGCAAAGAAGTTACCTAAGGCCTCGGAAATCCGGCCGCGGCGAACCGTTCCGGCAGCGTTCGTGCCTGCTCACAGCTACTTTTGCGGTTTTGCCGACGTGGTGGGCAACCGCGTCCCGCGGCGGGGTACCACTCCGATGAGGTGCTGAGAGCAAACCTTTTCTGGATAACGAAGAAGAAACTCCTGTTGCGGGTGTGAATATCCGGGCCGCGATCGCTATCGCAAGGCGGCCAGAACATCGGGTGCGTACTGCGGACGGCACACCACGAGATCGGGCAGGAGTAGATCGGTCTGGTTGTAGCGCAACGGCGAACCGTCAATGCGTGAGGTATGCAGTCCCGCCGCGCGGGCGACGGCGACCGGGGCCGCGGAATCCCACTCGTACTGTCCCCCGGCGTGCACGTAAACCTCAGCATGTCCCTGCACCACGGCGGCGACCTTCGCTCCGGCCGAACCCATCTCGATCAGCGTCGCGTCTAACGCCTCCCGGACCTGCAACGCGACTGCGGGTGGGCGGGTGCGCGAGACCACGATGCGCGGCACCGCCGGTGCCGGCGGTAACGCCGGCACCCGAGGTGTCGCCAGCGTCATCCCCTGAGCGGGCAGTGCCACCGCACCGGCGACCAAATCACCGGCCGACCACAGTGCAACGTGCACCGCCCAGTCGGCGCGGCCGTGCTCAGAGAACTCGCGGGTGCCGTCGAGGGGGTCGACGATCCAAACCCGTTCGCTGCGCAATCGGATGGGGTCATCGGCGGCCTCCTCGGAGAGCACCGCGTCGCCGGGGCGGGCGGCCGCCAACTGCTCGATCAGGAAGTCGTGGGACCGCATGTCGCCGGCGGCCTTGCGTTCCTCGGGCGGCGCGTCGGCGAATTCCGTACGCACGCGAAGCAGCAGGCGGCCGGCCTCGGTGGCCAGCGAGGCGGCCAGTTCGTGATCGTTCACCGCCGGCCTCTCATACCGGATCTTCCAGCAGTGCGATGACCTGCTCGGCGAGTTCGGCGGCGGAGTGGTCCGGGGTCAGCCGCAGGTCCGGGTTCGTCGGCCGCTGATAGGGGCTGTCGATTCCGGTGAAGTGGGTGATTTCCCCGGCCCGCGCCTTGGCATACAACCCCTTGGGATCACGACGCTCGCAGTCGGCCAACGGGGTGTCGACGAACACCTCGAAGAATTCGATCCCGGCGTCGGAGTGAACTTTTCGGGCCAACTCGCGGTGCTCGGCCAGTGGGCTGATCGCCGGCACCAGCACAGTCAGCCCGGCGTCGGCCATCAGCGTCGCGACGTGCGCCAGTCGGCGCAGGTTCTCGGCGCGGTCGGCCATCGCGAACCCGAGATCGGCGTTGAGGCCGTGCCGCAGGTTGTCCCCGTCGAGAATGTAGGCGGGACACCCATGTTCGAGCAGGCTCTGCTCGGCCAAGACCGCGATCGAGGATTTGCCCGAACCGGACAGGCCGGTGAACCACAGCGTGCGCCCCTTGGTCAGGCGCTCCCCTGCCGTGACCAAGGACTGGTGGCGCACTGTGTTCGGGGTGGCCGACCGGGTGGCCGCCGGCACGGTGTCGCGCACCATGCCGGCCGCAACGGTCACGTTGGTGTCCGGGTCGATCAGGATGAACGATCCGGTGGCCGCGTTGCGGGAGTATTCGTCGAGCATCAGGGGCACCTGGGTGCGCAGGCTCACCCGGCCGAGTTCGTTCAGTTTGAGCGCCGTGGCGCTCTTATCGCGGTGCAGGGTGTTGACGTCGAGGCGGTAGTCCAGAGCGGTGACGCGCACCCGGGTG
>SYAB01000142.1 GCA_005787665.1 Actinomycetota bacterium | reverse complement strand
AAGTGCGGTCAGCCCGATCGGAGTGCCGTTGGCCCATCTCGGTTTCTTCGTTCTCGACAATTCATTGCGGCCGACACCGGCGGGTGTGGTCGGCGAGTTGTATGTGGCCGGCGCCGGATTGGCCTACGGGTACATCGGCCGGACCGGGTTGAGTGCGTCGCGGTTCGTGGCATGTCCGTTCGGGGCGCCCGGATCGCGGATGTATCGCACAGGCGATCTGATGTGCTGGGGCGCCGACGGGGAACTGCGGTATCTCGGCCGTGCGGATGAGCAGGTCAAGATCCGCGGGTATCGCATCGAACTCGGTGAGGTACAGGCCGCACTGAGCGCGGTCGACGGAGTGGAGCAGGCGGAGGTGATCGCCCGCGAGGACCACCCCGGCGACAAGCGTCTAGTGGGTTATGTCACCGGGGCGGTCGATCCGGCGCAGGTGCGCGCCGCCGTGCTTGAGCGACTGCCCGAGTACATGGTTCCGGCCGCGGTGGTGGTGATTGAGGCGATGCCGTTGACCGTCAACGGCAAACTCGACAAGCGGGCCCTACCGGCACCGGAGTATCAGGATGTCGCTTCCTACCGGGCTCCGGGCGACGCGGCCGAAGAAATCCTGGCCGGCATCTACGCCCAGGTACTGGGTCTTGAGCGCGTCGGGGTTGATGAATCGTTCTTCGAGTTGGGCGGGGACAGCATCCTGTCAATGCAGGTGGTGGCCCGTGCCCGCGCAGCCGGTGTGGCGTTGCGGCCGCGCGACGTTTTCGTCGAGCAGACCGTGGCCCGGTTGGCTCGGGTGGCGGGCGTCGCGGCCAGCTCCGATGAGGTGATCGATGACGGTGTCGGTCCGGTGCCGGCCACCCCGATTATCCGCTGGTTGCAGGACGTAGCGGGCCCGGTGGATCAGTTCAACCAGACCGCGGTGATGCAGGCCCCGGTCGGGGTGACCGAGGCCGATGTGATTGCGGTTCTGCAGGCCCTGTTGGATCGGCATGCCACCCTCCGGCTTCGGGTCGACGACGACGGTGCCGGGGGCTGGTTGTTGACGGTGCCCGAAGCCGGGTCGGTGGATGCGCATTCGTGCCTGCGGACCGTCGACGAGGTGACCGATGAGGCGGTGCTCGACGCCCGGTCGCGGTTGAATCCCGCCGCCGGGGTGATGCTGAGTGCGCTGTGGGCCGCACCCATGGGTCGGTTGGTGATGATCGTGCATCACCTGGCCGTGGACGGGGTGTCGTGGCGAGTCCTGATCGAGGACCTCAACCTCGCGTGGGCACAGCACCGCACCGGCCAGTCGGTGATGTTGCCCGCGCCGAGGACGTCGTTTCGCCAGTGGGCGTCACTGTTGGCGGACGTCGCGCAGCGCGCCGACGTGGTCGATCACGCGCACGCCTGGCGGCAGATCGCGGCGGTGCCCGCGCTACTGCCGGCGGTGCAGCCGGAGTCCGATACCTATGCCAGCGCCGGGAGTTTGTCGGTCGATCTCGATGTCGAGACGACCCGGATGCTGCTCGGCGAGGTGCCGGCGGCGTTTCACGCCGGCGTGCAGGACATCCTGTTGATCGCGTTCGCGTTGGCGATGGCCGAATTCGCCGGCACCGGTGGCGCGCCGATCGCCATTGATGTCGAAGGCCACGGCCGTCAGGAGGAACTGGGAACTGATCTCGACCTGTCGCGCACCGTTGGGTGGTTCACCACCAAGTATCCGGTCGCTCTGACTGTCGGCGGGGGCGGGTTGGAGTGGGCTCAGGTGACAGCCGGTGATGCCGGGTTGGGCGCGGTGATCAAGGACGCCAAAGAACAGTTGCGGGCACTGCCGGATGGCCTGGCCTACGGGGTGCTCCGCTACCTGAATGACGACGTAGACCTGGCCGGGTCCGATCCGCCGATCGGGTTCAACTATCTGGGGCGCCTCGGCGGTGGCGAGACATCCGGTGATTACTGGGAGATCCGCCCGGACAGCGGGTCGGTCACGGGTGTTGCCGCGGCGGCACCCATGCCGCTGATGCATACGGTGGAACTCAACGCCGGGACGGTGGACACCGCAACCGGCCCGCACCTGCGGGCGGGCTGGATGTGGGCGCCGTCGGCTCTCGATTATGGGCAGGTAAAACGGCTGAGCCAGTTGTGGTTTGACGCCCTGACGGGTATCTGCACGCATGTTCGGGGCGGTGGCGGCGGCTTGACCTCATCGGACATCGCGCCCGCTCGCCTGGATCAGCAGCAGATCGACGACCTGTGCCGCAGGTATGAGGTCGCCGATATCCTGCCGTTGACGCCCTTGCAGCAGGGGTTGCTGTTCCATGCCGACATTGCGCACGGCTCCGGTGATGATGTGTACGCGGTGCAACTGGACATCACCTTGAGTGGTCGGCTTGATCACCACCGGTTGCACGACGCCGTGCAGACGGTGGTGACCCGCCACCCCAACCTGGCCGCCCGGTTCTGCCACCAGGAACCCCAGCCGGTGCAGGTCATCCCGCTCGATCCTGTGGTGGAGTGGAGTTACCGCGATCTCGCGGCCGGTGCCGCAGTCGATTCGCAGATCGCGCAGCTGTGCGCTGCCGAGCGTGCGCTGGTCTGTGATCTCGCTGAGCAGTCGCCGTTCCGGGCCGCCCTGATCCGCACCGCACCCGATGAGCATCGGTTGGTGTTGACCAACCACCACATCGCGCTGGACGGGTGGTCGCTACCGGTGCTGATGGCCGAAGTGTTCGCCGCCTACTACGGGCAGCGACTGCCCGCGGCGGTTCCGTATCGCAGGTTCATGGGTTGGCTGGCCGATCGGGACCTCGCGACGGCCCGCGCGGCCTGGCGCGAGGCGCTGGATGGTTTCGGTACACCGACCCTGGTCGCCCCGTCCGGGCCGATGGGCGCGGGGCCGCGCAGCGTGGCCTCGATCCGGATGTCCGAGCAGGCCACTCAGGCACTCAGCGAGTTGGCCCGTTCGCATCGCACCACCGTCAGCACCGTGCTGCAGGGTGCATTCGCGCAACTGCTGATGTCGGTCACCGGGCAGCGCGATATCGCGTTCGGGTCCGTCGTCTCGGGCCGCCCCGCCGACCTGGTCGATGCCGACTCGATCGTGGGACTGCTGATCAACACGGTGCCGGTACGGGTGAGTGTCACGGCGAGCACCACGACGGCCGATCTGCTTGACCAGCTCCATAACTTGCGCAACCAGACGTTCGAGCATGAACATCTGGGGCTCAATGAGATTCACCGTCTCATCGGTCAGCCGCGACTGTTCGACACGGTCTTCGTCTACGAGAATTACCCGACCGACGCCGCCCGTTTCGCCGGGGCCGACGGGTTGGCCATCACCAACCTCGCCACCCGCGACTTCTACCACTACCCGCTGTCGATCCAGGCAGTGCCCGGACCCGAACTGGACCTCCGTGTCCACTACCGTGCGGACCTGTTCGACGAGGTCGGTATCGCTGCGCTGATGGCGAAATTCGAACAGGTGCTGACGGATATGACCGTCGATCCCAGCCAACCGCTGTGGATCAACCGGACGGTGCCGGTACCGCCGGTGCGCACTCCGGCGCCCGAACGCCACGGCGGTGGTAGTTATCGCGCCGCGGTGAGTTCGGTCGAGCGAACGCTGGCCGGCGTCTACGAAAAGGTATTGGGTGTGGACCGGGTCGGTCTCGACGACTCGTTTTTCGACCTGGGCGGGGATTCGCTGTCGGCGATGCGGGCAGTCGCCGCGATCAACGCGGCAACCGGTAGCCGACTAGGTGCGGGCACCCTAATCGACGCGCCATCCGTCAGGGACTTGATTCAGAGGTTGGACGACCGGTGAATCGCTTGCTTGGCATGCTGCTCGCTCAGGCAGTCCCTAGCGATAAACGGCGCGCGGCACCGTTCGGCAACCGTTCGCGCGATGGAATACCGCGATGCTGTCGTAGAACTCGACTTTCTCGATGAGGGTTGTCGCAAGGGGGACGGTGAAGTCCTGCAAGTGAGTT
>SYAB01000141.1 GCA_005787665.1 Actinomycetota bacterium | reverse complement strand
TCGCGCTCGACGGCGCCGACACCGCACTGCTGCACGCCGTCGACGGCGCGGTGCAAACGGGTGACCGGGTGCACGCGCACTGGGTCGACGAGCCGGTCGGGGCGATCACCGATATCGCCTACTTCGTGCCCGGCGAGGAACCGGAACCGGTCGGCGACGACGGGACCGACGAGCGTGACCCGGTCACCATGATCGTCGTCCCCACCAGCATCTCCATCCAGCACAGTGCCTCGCATCCGGAAAGCATCTACCTGCGGGCACTGCAGCAGGGCACCTTGCTCGGCGCCCGCGCGGGCGACCTAGGAAAGGTGTACTTCCCGCCGCGCGAGGCCGATCCGGCGACCGGGCGCGAACTCGACCAGTTCGTCGAACTCCCCGACAAGGGCACGGTCACCACCTTCGCGATCATCAACATCCCGTTTGCCGGCCAGCGGATCAAACCGCCCTACGTCGCGGCCTACATCCTGCTCGACGGTGCCGATATCCCGTTCCTCCATCTGGTCACCGGTGTCGACGCAGCCGACGTCCGGATGGGCATGCGGGTCGAGGCGGTGTGGAAACCCAAGGCGGAGTGGGGACTCGGGATCGACAACATCGAGCACTTCCGGCCAACCGGCGAACCGGATGCCGATTACGACAGCTACAAGCACCACCTCTAGGGAAGCAGCAAATGACTCGAGAAGTGGCGGTCGTCGGATTCGCCCATTCGCCCCATGTCCGCCGCACCGACGGGACGACCAATGGTGTGGAGATGCTGCTGCCATGTTTCGCCGAGGTCTACGGCACCATGGGCATCACCCAGTCCGACATCGGATTCTGGTGCTCAGGATCCTCGGATTACCTTGCCGGGCGGGCTTTCTCGTTCATCTCGGCAATCGACTCCATCGGGGCGGTGCCGCCGATCAATGAGTCCCATGTCGAGATGGACGCCGCGTGGGCGTTGTACGAGGCCTACATCAAGGTCTTGACCGGGGAAGTCGAGACGGCGCTCGTCTACGGTTTCGGCAAGTCCAGCGCCGGGACGCTGCGCCGGGTGCTGGCCTTGCAGACCGATCCTTACACGGTGGCCCCTCTGGTTCCGGACGCGGTGTCGATGGCCGGGTTGCAGGCTCGGCTCGGCCTCGACTCCGGCAAGTGGACGCAAGCCCAGATGGCTCAGGTCGCAGTGGACTCCTTTGCCGCGGCCAGACGCACCGACTCGGAGGAGCCTTCCTCGAGTGTCGAGGAACTCCTCGCCCGGCCGTTCTTCGCCGATCCGCTGCGCCGGCACGATATCGCCCCCATCACCGACGGCGCTTCGGTGATGGTGATCGCCGCCGGTGACCGCGCCCGTGAACTGTGCGAAAGACCGGCCTGGATCACGGGTTTCGAGCATCGGGTCGAGACACCGGTGATCGGTGCGCGCGATCTCACGTCCTCGCCGTCCACCGCAGCCTCGGCCCGCGTCGCAACCGGCGATGATCCGGCCTCCATCGACGTCGCCGAGATCTACGCCCCGTTCACCCACCAGCAGTTGATCCTCACCGAGGCGATCGGGCTGGGCCCGTCGACGAAGGTCAACCCCTCCGGCGGCGCACTGGCCGCCAATCCGATGTTTTCGACCGGACTCGAGCGCGTCGGCTTCGCCGCACGCCACATTTTCGACGGTTCCGCACAGCGGGTGCTGGCGCACGCCACCAGTGGCCCTGTGCTGCAACAGAATCTGGTTGCGGTCCTGGAAGGGAAAGACTGATGGCGGGCAAGCACCTGGCCGCAGTGCTGGGCACCGGTCAGACGAAGTACGTCGCCAAACGCGGCGACGTGTCAATGAACGGACTGGTTCGTGAGGCCATCGACAAGGCACTGACAGATAGCGGATGCACCTTCGACGATATCGATGCCGTCGTCGTCGGGAAGGCCCCCGACTTCTTCGAGGGCGTCATGATGCCGGAGCTGTTCATGGCCGACGCCATGGGCGCTACCGGTAAACCACTGATCCGGGTGCACACCGCCGGTTCGGTCGGCGGGTCGACCGCGGTGGTGGGCGCCAGCCTGGTGCAGTCGGGCAAATACCGCCGGGTTCTGGCGGTCGCCTGGGAGAAGCAGTCGGAGTCCAACGCCATGTGGGCACTGTCGATTCCGGTGCCCTTCACTAAGCCGGTCGGCGCGGGCGCCGGCGCACATCGGCGCCATGGTGGCGGTCAAGGACCGGCTTAACGGGGCGAAGAACCCGCTGGCGCACCTGCATCAGCCCGACATCACCCTGGAGAAGGTGATGGCCTCGCAGATGCTCTGGGACCCGATCCGCTTCGATGAGACCTGCCCGTCCTCCGATGGCGCGGCGGCCATCGTGATCGGCGATGAGGCGGCCGCCGACCAGCGGCTGGCCGCCGGTGACCCGGTGGCCTGGATCCACGCGACCGCGCTGCGCACCGAGCCGCTGGCCTACTCCGGCCGCGACCAGGTCAACCCGCAGGCCGGCCGCGACGCCGCGGCCGCCCTGTGGAAGGCGGCCGGAATCAGCAGCCCGATCGATGAGATCGACGTGGCCGAGATCTACGTTCCGTTCTCCTGGTTCGAGCCGATGTGGCTGGAGAACCTCGGCTTCGCCGCCGAGGGCGAGGGCTGGAAGCTGACCGAGGCCGGCGAGACCGCGATCGGCGGCCGCATTCCGGTCAACGCCTCGGGAGGGGTGCTTTCATCCAATCCGATCGGGGCCTCCGGGATGATCCGATTCGCCGAGGCGGCCATCCAGGTGATGGGCAAGGCCGGCGCACATCAGGTGCCCGGCGCCGCCAAGGCGTTGGGACACGCCTACGGCGGCGGATCACAGTACTTCTCGATGTGGGTGGTGGGCAGCGCGAAGCCGCCCCGGGGCTAGCCCGGGCGTCCGTCGGTTGCACGATGTGGGCGCAAAACTGTAACGTGTTCTAGTTAGAGACACGACCGGGGAGGCTCCGACATGACCACCGACATCCGCGAGATCGACACCGGGACCCTGCCCGATCGGTACGCCCGCGGCTGGCATTGCCTGGG
>SYAB01000140.1 GCA_005787665.1 Actinomycetota bacterium | reverse complement strand
CGTCGAAGACCCCGATGGTGAGCACACAGCGGCCCCAGTCGGAGGGGATGTCGTCCTGCCCGCGCCAGCGCTGCACGCCCCTCAGCCTAATGGCTCGGCGGCCACGCGATCAGTCCTGATCGGGCCGCAACCCCGACATCACAGGGTCGCCGGGCGGATCACGACGACCGATGTCGTCCGCTCTCCGGAATCGCTGAGCAGCGCGATGACCAGACCATCCGGATTCGTTGCCGCGTAGACCCCGCCGATACCGGCGGCGGGCAGTGGACGCCCGTGCCCGGCGGCCACGGCCTGCTCGGCGGTGATGTCCCGGCGCGGGAAGGCCAGCAGACATGCCGCGTCGAGGTCGTGACTCAGGACCGGGTGGGCCACCAGCGCGTCGAGCGTGCTCGCCTGCTCCAGTCCGAAGACGCCCACCCGGGTCCGCCGCAGCGCGGTGAGGTGGCCTCCGACGCCGAGCGCCGCACCGAGATCGCGGGCCAAGGCCCGGATGTAGGTGCCCGAACTGCAGTCCACCGCCACGTCCACATCGAGGAAGTCACCCTCGCGCCGGGTCTCTGACACCTCGAAGCGGTCGATCTGCACCGCCCGGGCAGCCAGTTCCACGGCCTGTCCCTCGCGGACGAGTTGATAGGCCCGCTTGCCGTCGACCTTGATGGCGCTGACCGCCGACGGCCGCTGCTGGATGTCCCCGCGCAGCGCGGTCATCGCGGTGTCGATCTGCTCGCCGGTCACCGCGGTGGCCGCGACGTCACGGACAACTTCGCCCTCGGCGTCGTCGGTGGTGGTGGTCCGACCCAGCCGGATGGTCGCCAGATACGACTTCGACGTCCCGCTGATCAGTCCGAGGATCTTGGTGGCGCGTTCGATGCCGATGACCAGCACGCCGGTCGCCATCGGGTCCAGGGTGCCGGCGTGGCCGACCTTGCGGGTGCCGAAGATCCGACGGCAGCGTCCCACCACGTCGTGACTGGTCATGCCGGCCGGTTTGTCGACCACCACGATGCCCGGTGCGGGCGCACTCACAGCACGATCGCCGTCAGCGCCAGTCCGCCGGCCACCGTCCACCGCCCGGCCAGTTCGGTCAGCGGCGGTCCGGTCCGCGCGACCGGGTCGACCAGGACGCGGGAGACGAACCCGCCCCCGGTCCCCGACGCATCCACCTCGAAGCTGATGTGGGCGTCCTCGAATCCCAACCAGCGCCCGGTCAACGGGAACCAGGCCGTGTAGGTGGCCTCCGTGGCGCAGAACAGGATCCGGTCCCAGTGCAGGCCGGCCGGCAACGCCGCGATCGCACGCCGCTCGGCCGGCAGGCTGATGGCTTCGAGCACCCGGTCCGGCAGGACCCCGTGCGGCTCGGCGTCGATGCCGACCGAGCGCGCCGCATCGCTGCGTCCCACGACCGCGCCCCGGTAGCCGTCACAGTGGGTGAGGCTGCCCACCAAGCCGCGAGGCCATTGCGGTTCGCCCTTCTCCCCCTTGAGGATCGGCGCCGGTGGCACCCCGAGTTGTTTCATGGCCACCCGGGCGCAGTGCCGGACGGTGACGAACTCGTTGCGCCGCTTGGCCACCGAGCGGGCGATCAGCGCCTCCTCCTCGGGCAGCGGCGCCAGATCCGCCGGGTCCTCGTACAGCTCGGCGTAGACCAGGTCCTCGATCTCGGGCAGCACCTCCCGCAGGTACTCACTCATTGACGTCGGCTCTGCAGCCGGTCCCGGAAGGCCTCCGCCGCCGCACGCATCTCGGGGGTGATCACGAAGTGGCCGCCGAACTCGTTGAGGTAGCCGGGGGCGTAGTCCGGGTCGGGCAGCACCTGGCGCAGCCATCGGTACGGCTTGCGCCGGCGCCACTCCCGCGGGTAACCCACCGACACCTCCTCGAAGCGCACCCCGTCGTACCAGGAGGTGCGCGGGATGTGCAGGTGGCCGTAGACCGAGCACAGCGCGTTGTAGCGGGTGTGCCAGTCGGCGGTCTGCGTCGTCCCGCACCACAGCGAAAACTCCGGGTAGAACAACATGTCGCACGGGTCGCGCACCAACGGGAAGTGGTTGACCAGCACCGTCGGCGTCATCCAGTCCAGTTCTTCCAGTCGGGCCCGGGTGTAGGCCAGCCGGTCCCGGCACCAGGCGTCGCGGGTGGCATACGGCTCGCAGGACAGCAGGAACTCGTCGGTGCAGACCACGTTGTGGTCCTTGGCGATCGCCAGTCCCTGCGCCTTGGTGCTCGCCCCTTCGGGCAGGAAGGAGTAGTCGTAGAGCAGGAACATCGGCACGATGGTGGCCGGACCGCCTTGCTCGGTCCACACCGGATACGGGTGCTCCGGGGTGATGACGCCGATGTCGTCGCACATCTGGACCAGGTAGTCGTAGCGGGCCCGGCCGAAGACCTGGGCGGGGTCCTTGCCGGTGGTCCACAGTTCGTGGTTGCCCGGCACCCAGATCACCTTCGCGAAGCGGCCGCGGAGCAGTTCCAGCGACCACCGGATGTCGTCGGTGCGCTCGGCGACGTCACCGGCCACGATCAGCCAGTCGTCCGGCGAGGACGGGTACAGCGACTCGGTGACCGGCTTGTTGCCGGCGTGACCGTTGTGCAGGTCGCTGATCGCCCAGAGCGTTGGTGCCACGGCTGATCAGCGTACTGGCGGTCCCTATTCTGATCCGGTGGCGAGCGGACGGTTGACCGACCGGGCGGTGGGCCGTGCGCTGCGACTGCCCCCTCCCACGACCGACTACGTGGTGCACCGCCGGGTGCCCGTACCGATGCGCGACGGTGTGGTGTTGCGCGCGGACCACTACGCCCCGGTCTCCGCCGCGCCGTCGGGCACGATCCTGGTGCGCGGGCCCTACGGCCGCGGTTTCCCGTTCTCGCTCATCTACGCCCACCTCTACGCGGCCCGCGGCTATCACGTCATCCTGCAGAGCGTGCGGGGAACCTTCGGCTCGGGCGGGGAGTTCGTGCCGATGGTTCACGAGGCCGACGATGCCGCCGACACCGTCGGCTGGTTGCGCCGGCAGCCCTGGTTCACCGGCACGTTCGGCACCATCGGCCTGTCCTACCTCGGCTACACCCAATGGGCCATGCTGTCCGATCCGCCTCCGGAGCTGGCAGCCGCCGTGATCAGTGTCGGACCCCACGACTTCCACGAATCCTCATGGGGCACAGGGTCTTTTGCTCTCAACGACTTTCTCGGCTGGTCGGACATGATGGCCCATCAGGAGCGTGGTGTGCTGCGCCGGCTGGCGTTCCAGTTCCGGTCCGCCCGGCGGCTGGCCGGTGCGGCGGCCGGCGTGCCGCTGGGAGCGGCGGGCCGGGCGCTGCTCGGTGAACGGTCCCGGTGGTACGAGTCCTGGATCGCCCACCCCGACGCCGACGATCCGTTCTGGGATCCGATGCGGATGGACCGCGCCCTGGACCACTGCGCGATCCCGGTGCTACTGCTCAGCGGTTGGCAGGACATCTTCGTCGATCAGACCATCACCCAGTACCAGCGCCTGCGCGCCCGCGGGGTGGACGTCGCGATGACGGTCGGGCCGTGGACCCACGACCAGATGGTGACCAGGGCCAGCGCCATGACCACCGCGGAGACCCTGCAATGGCTGGGCGCCCACCTGGCCGGCGGAGGGGCACCGAAGCGCAGAATGCCGGTTCGGGTGTTCGTCACCGGTGAGCGCGGTGGCTGGGTAGACATGCCGGACTGGCCGCCTCCGGCGCTCGACCGGGTGTTCCATCTTCAGCCGGGCCGGAGTCTGGAGCCGGCCGCCCCGCCCCCCGGCTCCGGCAGCGTGATGTTTCGCTACGACCCGGCCGATCCCACGCCAACGGTCGGCGGACGCCTGCTGACCCGCAACTCCGGCTACCGCGACGACACCGCGTTGGCGCGCCGCACAGATGTGCTGGACTTCACCAGCGCACCACTGCCCGAGGACCTCTGCGTCTGCGGTAACCCGGTGATCGAACTGGACTACAGCTGCGACAACCCGCATTTCGACGTTTTCGTTCGCATCGGCGAGGTCGATGCGAATGGCCGGTCCCGCAATGTCAGCGACGGGTTTCGCCGGATGCGCGCCCTGCCGGATGCGCCGATCCGGCTCGTGCTCGATCCGATCGCGCACCGCTTCGCCGCCGGTTCCCGGCTCCGGGTGCTTCTCGCCGGCGGCTGCCACCCACGGTTCGCCCGCAACATGGGTACCGGGGAGGCCGCCCTCAGCGGACACCGGATGTCGGCATCGACCCACACCGTCCGCTTCGGGCCGTCCTCGCGGGCCATACTGCCGGTCAGCGAACCGGGCTGACTCCGGTCGCCGATGTGGACGGCTGCACCGTCATGACGGAGGTCTCGGTGGCCGGGG
>SYAB01000139.1 GCA_005787665.1 Actinomycetota bacterium | reverse complement strand
CTGGCAGCGATGGCCGCCGCGGCGAAATCGTGGCCATCGGACCGCGCGCCCGGCAGCGCCAGGAAAAGCCCGCCTGGGGTGACCGCCCGGGAGTCGAACTCCACCGTTCCGGTGATGCGGGTGGCCTCGGCATCGGCACCGCTGATGTCCGACAATCGGCCACCGACGATCTCGGCGATGCGCGCCACGCTGAGGTCGATCACCGTGCAGTCCCTTCTAACGCGGCGGCCAGTTCCTCACGGTCGTCGAACGGCACCGTCCGCCCGCCGCCGGTCTGCCCGGTTTCATGTCCCTTGCCGGCGATCACCACCACGTCGCCGCGCCGCGCCCAGGCCACAGCGTGGCCGATCGCGGCCCGGCGGTCCCCGATCTCGACCACCTCGGCCGCACCGCCGGCCGCGGCGGCGCCCTCCAGGATCGCCGCGCGGATCAGTGCGGGGTCCTCGTCGCGCGGGTTGTCGTCGGTGATGACGACCAGGTCGGCCAGTTCGGCCGCGACCCGGCCCATCGGCCCGCGTTTTCCCGGGTCGCGGTTTCCGCCCGCACCGAAGACCACGGCCACCCGGCCCTCCGGTCGACGCAGGTTCTCCAGAACGGCCTGCAGGGCGCCGGGCTTGTGCGCGTAGTCGACCACGGCCAGAAAGTCCTGCCCGCGGTCGATGAGTTCGAGCCGGCCGGGCACGGTGGCGGCCCGCAGGCCCGGCGCGGCCTGCTCCGGCGAGATCCCGATGATGTCGAGCATGGCCACCGCCAGCAGCGCGTTGGCGACGTTGTATCGGCCGGGCAACCGGATGCGCAACCGGTGGTGGACACCGGCGGGGTCGATCACGGTGAATTCCTGTAGCCCGTTGTCGCCGACGACGAGGTCCTCGACTCCCCAGTCCGCCGGGTTGCCCTCGGCGCTGACCGTGACCGCCGCGGCCGCCCGGTCCGCCATCGCCCGGCCGGCCTCGTCGTCGACGCACACCACCGCCGTCTCGGCGTGCTGCGGGGATGCCGGATCGAAGAGCCTCGCCTTGGCCTCGAAATACGCCGTCATGGTCGGGTGGAAATCAAGGTGGTCGCGAGAGAGATTGGTGAAACCCCCGACCGTGAAACGGATTCCGTCGACCCGGCCGAGTTCGAGAGCATGACTGGACACCTCCATCACCGCGGTGTCGACCCCTCGTTCGGCCATCACCGCCAGCAGCGCCTGCAGCGCCGGCGCCTCCGGTGTGGTCAGCGCACTGGGAACGTCGGCACCGGCGATCCGGACGCCGACCGTGCCGATCATCCCCGGTGTCCGGCCCGCCGAACGCAGACCGGACTCGATCAGGTGCGCGGTGGTGGTCTTGCCGGAGGTCCCGGTCACGCCGAGAACGACCACCCGGTCCGACGGGTGACCGTAGACGTCGGCGGCGAGTGCCCCGAGCACCGACCGCGGGTCGGGATGCAGCAGAACCGGCACCGGAGCCCGGTCGCCGAGAAGGCGGTCGATCACGGCGGCGCCGTCGGGGTCGGTGAACACCGCCACCGCGCCGCCGTCGAGGGCGGCGTCGGCAAACTGCGCGCCGTGCGCCGAGGCGCCGGGCAGCGCGGCGAAGAGGTCACCGGGCACCGCGTCCTGGGCGCGCAACGTGACCCCGCCGACCCGGACGTCGGGGACGTCACCGCCCGATGGGAGGGCGCCCACCCGCTCAGCCAGCGCCACCAGAGGCACTCCCGGGGTGCTGTGCGGTCGCAGGGCACTGGTCACCGCCGGTCACCTCCTCCACTGCTGGCACGCTGCCCGCCCGATCGGCTCGTTACCCTACCCAGGTTCGGCGGCCTCAGGCCGCCTGCAACGTCAGCGGCGGCCCTGGGTCGGGGGACAGCGGCACGTTCTCGCGCTGCATCAGCCAGCTGGCGATGGTGTGGAACAACGGCGCGGCGGAGTGCCCGGGGGTGCCGTCGGCGTTGCGGACCGGCGCGTTGAGCATGATGCCGATGACGTAGCGCGGGTCATCGACCGGCGCCATCCCCGCGAAGGTGATCCAGTACACGTCGTCGTAGTAGCAGCCACATGCCGGGTTGATCTGCTGGGCGGTGCCGGTCTTGCCGGCCACCTGGTAACCGTCGACCGCCGCGGCCGGCCCGGTTCCCTGCTGGGCTCCCATCGGGTCGCGCTGCACGACGGCGCGGAACATGTTGCGAACGGTTCGGGCGGTCTCCGGGGAGACCACCGCGATTCCGTCGGGTTGTTTCTCCTCGGCGCGGGTGCCGTCCGGGGCGATGGTGGCCTTGACGATCCGCGGCGGGATCCGCACGCCGTCGTTGGCGATGGCCTGGTACATGCCGGTCATCTGCAACAGGGTCATCGACAGACCCTGTCCGATCGGCAGGTTCGAGAAGGTGCTGCCGGACCACTGGTCGATCGGCGGCACGATGCCGGAGCTCTCTCCCGGGAGTCCGACGTTGGTGCGCTGGCCGAGGCCGAACTTGCCGAGCATCTCGTAGAAACGTTCCGGGCCGATCCGCTGCGCCAGCATCAGGGTGCCAACGTTGGAGGACTTGCCGAACACCCCGGTGGTGGTCAACGGCAGCACGCCGTGGCTCCAGGCATCCTTGATATTGACCCCGCCCATCCCGATCGACCCGGGAACCTGCAAGACCTCGTCGGGATTGGACAGCCCGTATTCGATCGCCGCAGCCGCCGTCACGATCTTGTTCACCGACCCGGGCTCGAACGGCGACGTCACCGGGAGGTTCCCGATCTGCCGGTCGGCTTGTCGGCCGATGTCCTGGCTGGGGTCGAAGGTGTTGTCATTCGACATCGCCAGCACCTCACCGGTCTTGGCGTCGAGCACCACCGCCGAGGCGTCGCGGGCCCCCGAGGCCCCCTTGGCCAGCTGTACCTGCTGCTGGACGTAGAACTGGATATCGTCATCGAGGGTCAGCTGGACCGTCGACCCGTCGACCGCCCGATGCCGGTTGCGGTAGCTGCCCGGGATCACCACACCGTCGGACCCGCGGTCATAGGTGATCGAGCCGTCGGTGCCGGCCAGTACCGCGTCCATCGACTCCTCGAGGCCGAGCAGGCCATGCCCGTCCCAGTCGATCCCGCCGACCACATTGGCCGCCAGCGATCCGCCGGGATACTGGCGCAGATCCTGGCGCTCGGCGCCCACCTCCGGGAACTTCTTGGTGATCGCCCCGGCGACGCCGGGATCGACGGCGCGGGCGAGGTAGACGAACGTCTCGTTGCTGCGCAGTTTCTTGAGCACCGTCGCGTAATCCGGCTTGTTGTCCAGCTTGGCGGCCACCTCTCGGGCGATATCGATCAGCCGCTGGTCTGGATCCGGTGCGCTGGGTGACTTCTGGGTGGCCTCGGCGAGTTGTTTGCGGACCTTGGCGGGCTGGAAGGTCAGGGCCCGGGCCTCGATCGTGAAGGCCAGTTTGTCGAAAGTGCGGTCGACGACCGCGCCCCGGACCGCCTGCTCGACATCGGTGACCTTCAGCTGGCCCGCTGCCTGGGCACGCAGGCTTGCCGCCCGGGGCACCTGCAGGTTGAACAACTGCGCTGCGGCGACCAGCAGGGCCAGGAAGATGATGGCGTTGCCGACCCGGTAGCGGTAGACGAAGGAGGAACTGCGCGCACCGGTGTGCGCGCCGGGATCGGTGGCGGTCCGCAACCGGCGGGAATTGGCGATCCGACCCGCGCCGGCGGTCACCGGCTGGGTTGTGGTCGGACGCACCCGACGGCGACGACCGGCCGCCGACCGGGGTCCCGGGGTGTTGCTGCGGCTCAATGGGCCACTCCGGCGGGAGCGACCCCAACTGCAACATCAGTCACGGGAGGCACAACAGCAACTGTAGGTAGCGGAAGGGTCACCACGGCGGCAGGCGGGATCGCCAGCGTGTCGCCGACCGGGGCAGGCGCATACGGTCCCGGTAGCGGCGCAGGCCCGGGAAGCGCGCCACCGGCCGACGCGTGCGGACTGACGCCGGCCACCGGCGGCACCTGGGGGCCGGCGACCGGTGCTGCGCCGAGGGGCACGATCGCGCCGGGCCGCACCGGGGTCGGCCGCGTCGGAACCTCGCCGGCTGAACCCGGCTTGGGTCCGGGTGGGAGCGGCGCGGGAGCCGGCGGGGCCGGCGGCTTCTCCTCGGGCAACTTCGTGTTCAGCGGCGGCGGCGGAGCGCCCTCTGCCGGCTGGGGTGCGCCCACCACCACCCAGTTGCCGGCCGGGTCCTGCACCAGGTGCGCGGTGTCGCGGGACGGGATCATGCCCAGATCCCGCGCCGCGTCGGCCAGCGCGGGGGCGGACTGCGCCTCGAGCACGTCCCGCTCGAGTGCCTCCTTCTGCTGGGCGAGTGCCTCGTTGAGTTCACGGGCACTACCCAGTTGGTAGGAGCGCTGCGCGGCATCGGTGGACAGCCACAGCGTGATGGCCAGCCCCACCGCGAGGCAACCGATGACCAGCACGACGAACGGGACTCTGGCCAGCAGTGCCTGCGGGCGCAGATCGATCCGGTCCAGCCGGGTCAACAGCCGCTCACGCAGCGGCGGCCGGATTACTTTGGGGGCCTTGGCCTTACGGGCTTTCGCGCGAGCCTTGGCCTGGCTGGTCGTCTTCGGCCGCGCCGGCCGCTCGG
>SYAB01000138.1 GCA_005787665.1 Actinomycetota bacterium | reverse complement strand
TCGGTGAACTCGCGTAGCGCGTTCCCGGTCATATCGCCGTGGGTGTAAGTGACCAGTGCGTTGCGCAGATCGGTGACCTGGGCGGTCAGATTGCGACGTTGGGACTCGAGGATCTCGGTGAGCCGGGTGACCGCGGCCGACCGCAGCGCATTGCGCCCGTTCTGGTAGGAAATGCCGCCGACGATGGCCGCGGCGAGAATGGTGCACAGCACCAACATCAGGATCAGCTTGGACTGGATGCTGATGCGGTTGAGCAGTTTGCGCCGGGGAGTCTTCACCCGGGCCGCCCGCTTCACGACCTCGGGCGACACCGGCTCCGCGTCCTGCTCCGAGGGTTGCGCCATGACTCCCTTCCCCGCCGGTTGACATGCGGGAACCGCCGTGACGACATTAGCAGGCACTGTTGCTCTTGGGGCAGAAGTGACACCGCAACGGGCGCGGGTAGGCCACCATGGTGTGCGTGACCATCGACATCGAGGAGACCGTCGACGTGATCGTCGCCGGCTCCGGCGGAGGAATCACCGGTGCCTACACCGCGGCCCGCGAGGGTCTGTCGGTGACCGTGCTGGAGGCGGGCGACAAGTTCGGCGGCACCACCGCCTATTCCGGCGGTGGCGGCATGTGGTTTCCCGGCAACGCCGTCCTGCGACGCGCGGGCAGCGACGACACCGTCGAGTCGGCGCTCACCTACTTCCGCGCGGTCGTCGGCGACCGCACCCCCCGCGAGTTGCAGGAGGCCTACGTCCGCGGCGGTGCCCCGCTGATCGACTACCTGGAGGCCGACGACATCTTCGAGTTCGCCGTGCTGCCCTGGCCGGACTACTTCGGTAAGGCGCCGCAGGCGCGACTCGACGGGATGCGGCACATCGTCGCCGCACCGCTGCCCGGCGATCGACTCGGTCCGCAGGCCGTGCTGGTACGGGGCCCGCTCGACAATGACCGGCTCGGCGCCCCGGCGCCGGAGCTGCTGGTCGGCGGACGCGCCCTGATCGGCCGGTTCCTGGCCGCGCTGGCCCGATTCCCGGATGCGGCGCTGTATCGCCATGCCGAACTGGTCGACCTCGTCGTCGATGACGGCCGCGTGGTCGGAGCGGTCGTCGAACGCGACGGACGCACCATCGGCATCGGTGCGCGCCGCGGTGTCCTGCTGGCCGCCGGCGGGTTCGAACACAACCCGGGGATGCGCACCCGGTACGGAGTGCCGGGCCGGGTCGAGGACAGCATGGGCGCCCCGGCCAACACCGGGGCCGCGCACCGGGCGGCGATCCGCGTCGGAGCAGCCACCGATCTGATGGACCAGGCCTGGTGGTCACCCGGACTGATCCATCCCGACGGCCGCGCGGCGTTCGCCCTGTGGTTCACCGGCGGGATCTTCGTGAACCAGGCCGGGCACCGATTCGTCAACGAATCCGGTCCCTACGACAGGATCGGGCGCACCATCGTCGGGGAGATGGGCGCGGGACGACTCACCCAGCCCTTCTGGATGGTCTACGACAACCGCCGCGGCGAGGTGCCGCCGGTCAAAGCCACGAATGTTTCGATGGGCGATCCGAGCGAGTACCGCGCGGCCGGATTGTGGCGGACCGGAGACACCCTTGAGGAACTGGCCGCCCAGATCGGGGTGCCCGGCCCGGCACTGGCCGAGACCGTTCGGCGGTTCAACGCCATGGTCGCCGGCGGCGTCGATCGCGATTTCGGTCGCGGGGACGAGGCCTACGACCGGGCGTTCTCCCGGGGAAAGTCGCCGCTGGTCCCGATCGAGACACCGCCCTTCCACGCTGCGGCCTTCGGCCTGTCCGATCTGGGCACCAAGGGTGGCTTGCGCACCGATACGCGGGCGCGGGTCCTCGACGGCGCCGGGCGGCCGATTCCGGGGCTGTATGCGGCCGGCAACACGATGGCCGCCGTGAGCGGGACCACCTATCCCGGCGGCGGGAACCCGATCGGCGCCTCGATGCTGTTCAGCCATCTGGCTGCGCTGGACATGGCCCGGCCGGGATAATCGCCGCATGCCACGCGCGCTCACCGGACTTCTCGCCGCGGCCGCACTGACCGCGGTCACCGTCGCCGCCCCCGCCCACGCGGTCGACAAGTGGTCGCTCAACGGAACGTTCACCGCCACCTCCAACGGCGAGTGGGCCCGCACCAACGACGTGTTCCACAAGGAGCTCAGCGTTCGCGCGATCTGGACGGTGTCCTCGCAGTGCAGCTACCCCACCGAGTGCACCGGCACGGTCACCAGCGACCAGGGCTGGACGGCACCGATCTACCAGACCGGCGGCGAGTGGTACGTCAAACACGTCGTGCCCAACTGGATGCCGTGTCCGGACGGTTCGACGGCCGACGGGTTCCAGGTGTTCCGGTTCAAGCGGATGGCCCCCGGCGGCGACTACACCGACCCGACCTCGACCACGCTCATCGGCGAGGATGCCACCTCCGGACCCAGCGGCGCCTGCGGGCGCAGCCTCGCGAAGTTCATCACGATGCCGTTCAAACTGGCCATGGTCGGCTGAGCCGACTCAGCCGGTCGGCATCAGGTCGGTCCAGGTCTGCTCGCCGCCGCCGGCGACCACATCGGTCTGCCGTGCCACGGTGCCGTCCGGTGTGGCGAACTGCCCGGTCTGCGGGTCGTAGGTGGCGATGGCCACCGACGGCCCCGCCGGTTCGGGAGTGAAGGCACTCGGCGCCACGACGGGATCCGGGGCACCCGGGGCGGGCGCGCCGGGCGGCGGTGGCGGCACCGCCCCGGCGGGCGGCGGGCCCGGCGGCATGGGGGTGCCTTCCAACGGCCCGTAGATGTTCTCCTCGAACGTGACCCGGTCATCCGGCGGGATGCCCTGGGCGATCAGGTTCGGATCGAAGGGGTAGGGGCCCAGCGAGTGCTGCCGCATGGCCAACGGCTCGTAGCCGCCCTCGCCTTCGCACATCTCGACAGTGGGCGCCCGCTTGCCGGGCTGGCCCATGCAGGGGTAATTGCGGGCTCCGCGAACGGCGATCGGAGAATCCTGGGGCAGCTTGCAGTACAGCCCGTCGGGGGTGTCGACGTCGGAGAGGTCCGCGGGTGACCGCCACGAGGACGGCGGCAGGAAGCCGACCGTACAGGCCGGCGGATCGCCGATGGTCAGGGTGAAGTCGCCCTGGGTGAAGCCGGTGGGGTTGTTACGCGGCAGGCCGACCGCCTGCACCGAGGCGATGTAGGGCGGCAGCAGCACCAGGAGTTGCTCCACGGATGCGTTGTAGGTCACCGCGATCCGGCTCACCGTGGTGAGGTTGGCCAGGAGCACCGGCAGCGTCGGCTTGACCTGCTCGAGCAACTGGGAGGCCTCGGCCAGCGCACCGGGCCCGTTCTGCAGCAGCCCGCGGATCTGCGGGTCGTTGGCGCTCAGCTGGCCGGTCACCCCGGCGAGGTTGCGGGCCCAGGCGCGCAGGGAATCCGAGGCGGCCGCCTGGCTCTCCAGCAGCGGCCGGCCGTCCTCGATGAGCGCCCGGGCGCGGTCGGCGACCCCGTCGAAGTCGGCGACCACGATCGAGGATGACTCCAGCAGCGCCGCAAGGTCATCGGCGGAACCGTTGAGGCCCGTGAACGACTCGTCGAGGAGTTGCCCGAGCCGGTCCTTGGGGATGCTCTGCAGCAGCGCGCTCACCTGGTCGAGCATGGGTCCGACCTTCTGCGGGACGGTCGTGTTCTGCACCCCGATCACCGAACCATCCCGCAGATAGGGGCCGGAGTCGGTGCGGGGCAGCAGGTCGACGTACTGCTCGCCGACCGCCGACACGCTCAGCACGCTGGCCTGCAGATCGGCGGGAATCTTCGGGGAGGTGGCCAGCGAGAGGGTGGCCTCGGCCCCGGCCCGGGTGGCCCGCACGTCGGTGACCCTCCCGATCTGTACGCCGCGGTAGGTGACGTTCGAGAACTGATACAGCCCACCGGTTCTGGGCAGTTCCAGCGTGACCGTCATCCGGCCGATCCCGAGCAGCGTCGGCACCTGCATGTAGACCAGGACCATCGCGGCAACACCGACGATCGAGGCGATCGTGAAGATCACCAGCTGGGCGCGTACGAATCGGGTCAGCATCAGTTACCGCCCACATCCATCGGGGCGAGTTGCAGCTCCGGGGAGACCGGGGCCGGGCTCGGCGGTCCCGGCGGTGACCCGGCGCCATCCGCGAGCGACGCCGGGGGGGACCCGGCGCCACCTGTGAGCGACGCCGCCGGATCCGGATCGGGCCCGATGTCGGCCACCCCCGCCGGCGGCGCACTGAACGGCGCATTGAGCGGGTCGTAGGTGTAGGTGGCGTACCACGGATCACCCGGCGCCGGAACGAGTTTGGCGCCCTCCTGACCCCAGCTGGTCCCCAGGAACAGAGTCTTCTTCAGCCGCGGAATGGTGAAGTCGAAGATGATGTACTGGTTGAGGTAGTCACCGCGAATGGCCCGGTCGATGGTCGCCTGGCCGTACGGGAACGCGGTGAAGTACGCCAGCGCCTGGTTCAGTTGTGGCCCAACGTCGGCCAGCGATCTCAGGGTCGGTTCGAGGTTGCGCAGGTTGCGGACCAGATCGGCCTGGGTTTCGTCGATCACCTCACCGGCCAGTGTGCTGAAGGTTCCGAGTTTGTCCAATGCCTCCGTCAGCCGTGGCCGTTCGGCCACCAGCACGTCCAGCGCCGGCGGAATGCGGTCCAGGGCTCCGGTCAGCACCTCACGCTGGCCCGCGAAGGTACCGGCCAGCCGGTTGAGTGAATCCACCGTCGCGTTGATGCTGTCGCGCTGGTCGGCCAGCACCCCGACGAAGTCGTTCAGCCGGGTGAGGAGGTCGCGGATCTGGCCCTCCCGGCCACCGAGTGCGGCGTTGAGTTCGGCGACGATATCCCCGATCTGGCCGACTCCCCCGCCGTTGATCACCACCGACAGCGCCGAGAGGGTCTGCTCGGTCGACGGGTAGGTCGAGGTCTTGTTCAGGCCCAGCGTGGCGCCCGGGGTGAGCCGGCCGCTGGGCGACTGGCCCAGCGGCGGGTTGAGCGCGAGGTGCATGGATCCCAACAGGCTGGTCTGCCCCACGGTGGCCACCGCGTTGGCCGGGATCGCGACGTCCGGCTTGACCGAGATCTCGACGTCGGCGTGCCAGTCCCGGACCGTCATCCGGTTCACGCTGCCCACCACGACGTCACCGACGAGTACCGGCGAATTCGGTTCCAGCGTGCTGACATTGGCGAGTTCGACGTGATATCTGGTGGCATCAGGACCCCGTCCCACCGCGCCCGGCAACGGCAGCGAATTCAGTCCGCCGAAGCCGCAGCCGCTGGCAGCCAGCGCCACACAGCCCGCGGCGATCACCGCACGAAACGACCCGGACCCTGTCATGCGGGCGGCCCTCCCACTCCGGCCGGCAGCGGCACCGGGGGCGGCATCGGCGGGGGCGGCACCGGCCCCGGCGAGGCGGCCTCGGCGGGCAGCAGCATGCCCTCGATATTCGACGGTGTCGCCGCGGAGGCACCGTGGGCGACGCCGGGTGGAATCGAGGCACCGGGGTAGAGGGCGGGCTGCGGATCGGCGGGGAGCCCGTCGGGGGTGTAGGCGCCGCGATAGGTGTTGGGCGGCCCCGCCCAGCCTGGCGGCGGCGGCACATCCCCGTTGAGCCCGGTATAGGCCGAGATCCCGGGCGGAAGCTCGACCGCGGGGGCGCTGCCCTCGCCGCCCGGGGCCAGCTTGGGCTCGGAGTAGATCAGGTTCCACGGGCTCGGAGACTTACCCAGGTAG
>SYAB01000137.1 GCA_005787665.1 Actinomycetota bacterium | reverse complement strand
CGTCTTCGCCGGAGTGTCCTCGATCCTGATGCTGGTGCACATGATCCGGCGGCGGCGTACGCCCGACGCCGAGCGTTTGCCGGCCAGCCCGGGCAGGCGGGTCCAGACCGCGGGAAACCCCTGACGCAGAACGCCCGGCCGGGTTTTCCGGCCGGGCGTGTGCGTGAAGATGCCGGAGTCAGCCCTTGCGGGCCTTGACGGCCTCGGTCAGCTGCGGTGCGACGCTGAACAGGTCACCGACGATGCCGTAATCGGAGATCTCGAAGATCGGCGCTTCCTCGTCCTTGTTCACCGCGACGATGGTCTTCGACGTCTGCATTCCGGCCCGGTGCTGGATCGCACCGGAGATGCCCAGCGCGATGTAGAGCTGCGGGGCAACCGTCTTGCCGGTCTGGCCGATCTGGAACTGGCCCGGGTAGTAGCCGGAGTCCACCGCGGCGCGGGACGCGCCGACCGCTCCGCCCATCGAGTCGGCGAGCTCCTCGACGACGGTGAATTTCTCGGCGCTGCCGACGCCACGCCCACCGGCCACCACGATGCTGGCCTCGGTCAGCTCCGGACGGTCTCCGGCAACAGCGGGCTGGCGGGCGGTGATCCGGGTCGCGTTCTCGGCCGGAGCGGGAACCTCAACGCTGACCTGCTCACCGGCAGCGGGCACCGGGGCGGGCTCGACGGCACCGGGACGCACGGTGATCACCGGGACGTCGGCGGTGACCTTCGCCTCGACGGTGAAGGCACCACCGAAGATCGAGTGGACGCCGGTGCCGCCCTCCTTGACCTCGACGACATCGGAGAGCACACCCGATCCGATCCGGGCGGCCAGCCGCCCGGCGATCTCCTTGCCGTCGGCGGTCGCCGGGATCAGCACCGCCGCCGGAGCGGCCGACTCGACCAGGCTCGCCAGCACGTCGACGAACGGGGTGATGAGGTAGTTCTCCGCGTCGTCGGACTCGGCGACGTAGATCTTGGCCGCACCGGCCGCCTTGAGATCCTCGACCAACGGGGCCGCGGTGCCGGGGGCACCGATGACCACCGCGGCCGGCTCACCCAGGGTCCGGGCGGCGGTGAGCAGCTCGCTGGTGACCTTCTTGACCGCACCTTCGGAGTGCTCGACGAGCACAAGTACTTCAGCCATTGCAGTTTCCCTCTTCTGGAAAGTGGACTAGATGATTTTCTGGGCGACCAGGTACTCGGCGATCTTGGCACCACCGTCGCCGTCATCGGCGACCTTCTCCCCGGCGGTCTTGGCGGGCTTGGGCGTCGAGGACACCACGGTGGACCCGGCATGGTCGCGACCGACCTCGTCGGCCTCCACGCCGATGTCCGCCAGGGTCAGGGTGACCACTTCCTTCTTCTTGGCGGCCATGATGCCCTTGAAGGACGGGAAGCGCGGTTCGTTGATCTTCTCGGTGACGCTGACGATCGCGGGCAGCGTGGCCTCCACGGAGAAGACGCCCTCGTCGGTCTCCCGCTCGCCGCTGATCGTGCCGCCCTCGACGGCGAGCTTGCGCATGTGCGTCAGCTGCGGCAGCCCGAGGTACTCGGCGATGATGGCCGGGACCGCGCCACCGGTGCCGTCGGTGGCCTCGTTACCGGCGATGACCAGTTCGACACCCTCGACGGTGCCCAGCGCCCGGGCCAGCGCCCAGCCGGTCTGCACCATGTCCGACCCGTGCATCCGCTCGTCGAGCAGGTGCACGCCCTTGTCGGCGCCCATCGAGAGCGCCTTCCGGATGGCTTCGGTGGCGCGTTCGGGGCCCGCGGTCAGCACGGTCACCGTGCTGTCGCCGCCCTCGCGCTCCTTGATGAGCAGCGCTTCCTCGACGGCGCGCTCGTTGATCTCGTCGAGCACGGCGTCGGCGGCATCCCGGTCGAGGGTGTAGTCACCGTCGGAGAGCTTGCGCTCCGACCACGTGTCCGGGACCTGTTTGATCAGAACCACGATGTTGGTCATGGCTTATCTACGTCCTCCTGGCAGGCGTCGTGCGGCCGGTTCGGAACGCACGTTGTGGGGTCACATCCGCTGACCACACCATGTTACTAGCGAGTAACTTATGATGGATCGCACCACCACGATAGCGTGCCGGCGGAGTGGTTTTCGCAGGCCCGTCGGGACGGGACGGGTTCGCGATTCGGTCGCGGCGGGATAGCCTGCCTTGCGATGAGCGCTCACCTGACCGACGGTGCCGAGGGCGGACTTCCGCTGACCGGCGAACGCACCGTGCCCGGCCTGGCGGAGGAGAACTACTGGTTTCGCCGCCATGAGGTCGCCTACCGCTGGTGCGCTGACATCTGCGCAGGTCAGGACGTACTCGAGGCCGGCTGCGGAGAGGGTTACGGCGCCGACCTGATCGCCTCCGTCGCCCGCCGGGTGGTCGCCGTCGACTATGACGCAGCAACCGTGGCGCACGTGCGCGACCGCTACCCCCGGGTGGAGGTGATGGCGGCCAATCTGGCGGCGGTTCCGATGCCGGACGCCTCGGTCGACGTGGTGGTGAACTTCCAGGTCATCGAGCATTTGTGGGATCAGCCACAGTTCATTACCGAATGCTTACGGTTGGTGCGCCCGGGCGGTCTGCTGCTGATGTCGACCCCGAACCGGATCACCTTCACCCCGGGGAGTGACACACCGGTCAATCCGTTCCACACCCGCGAACTCAACGCCGCCGAACTACGCGAACTGCTGGAGACCGGCGGGTTTCGGGTTCGGTCGATGAGTGGGGTCTTCCACGGCCCCGGTCTGGCCGCGATCGACGCTCGCCACGGCGGGTCGGTGATCGAGGCCCAGATCACAAGGGCGGTAGCCGACGCCCCGTGGTCCGAAGACCTGCTGTCCGACGTCGCGGCGGTGCGCTGCGAGGACTTCGAGATCACCCCGGATACCGCGCGCGACATCGATGACAGCCTGGACCTGGTGGCGATCGCGGTCCGCCCGTGACCCGGGGCCAGCAGGTTCCCGGGCAGTTCAGCCTGGTCCTGCACACCCATCTGCCATGGCTGGCCCACCACGGTCGCTGGCCGGTCGGCGAGGAGTGGCTCTACCAGTCCTGGGCGGCGTCCTATCTCCCCCTGATGCGGGTGCTGCGCACCCTCGCCGGCGAGGGCCGCCGCGGCCTGATCACCTTAGGTCTGACCCCGGTGGTCAACGCCCAACTCGACGATCCGTACTGCCTGGACGGTATGCACCGGTGGTTGGCCAACTGGCAGTTGCGGGCGCTGGAAGCGGCCAACGTGCACGCCCCCACCGGTGCCGCCGCGGGCACCGCTTCGGCGCCGGAGGCGTTGCGCCGCTTCGGTATTCGGGAGTACGAGGAGGCCAGCCAGGCGCTGGAGGATTTCAGCGTGCTGTGGCGGCACGGGGCCAGCCCGCTGCTGCGCGAACTCGTCGACGCCGGGACCGTCGAACTTCTCGGCGGTCCCCTGGCCCACCCGTTCCAGCCGTTGCT
>SYAB01000136.1 GCA_005787665.1 Actinomycetota bacterium | reverse complement strand
GCGCTGGCTAAGGACACCGACGAACGGGTCGCACTCGCGGTGGCGTTCGTGGTGCGGGCCGTCCGCGCCGGATCGGTGTGCGTGGCCTTGGCCGATGTGGAACAGCACACTGCCATCGCCGACCTGCCGTGGCCGCCCGCGGGCGAGTGGCTGGCGGCGGTGGCCGCGAGTCCACTGACCGTGGACCCGACAGTGCTTCATCTCGACGATGGATTGCTCTACCTGGACCGGTACTGGATTGAGGAATGCCGCGTTGCCGAGGACGTGCTGGCGCTGGCAGACGCGCGCAGGTCCGGATCGGTGCCGGACATCAACCGCCTCTTCCCGGACAGCTTCGCCGAGCAACGCGGAGCCGCGCAACTGGCGCTGTCGCGGGCGCTAACCGTTCTGACCGGCGGACCGGGCACCGGCAAGACCACCACCGTCGCGCGGCTTCTGGCCCTGCTCGCCGAACAGGCCGAACTCGACGGTAAGCCGCGCTTGCGGATCGCGCTGGCCGCCCCGACCGGCAAGGCCGCGGCCCGCTTACTCGAGGCCGTGCAACTCGAAGTCGATGCACTCGCCAACGCCGATCGGGAACGCTTGCCCGCCCTTGCGGCCACCACGCTGCACCGGCTGCTGGGCAGCAGGCCCGACACTTCGTCGCGGTTCCGGCATAACCGAGAGAACCGGCTGCCGCACGACGTGATCGTCGTCGACGAGACGTCCATGGTGTCGCTGACCATGATGGCGCGACTGTTGGAGGCCGTTCGTCCCGATTCCCGTCTGCTGCTGGTCGGTGACCCGGATCAACTGGCCTCGGTCGAGGCTGGGGCCGTGCTGGCCGACCTGGTCGAAGGGCTGACCGCCGTCGTCGACAGCCCGGTTGCCACCCTGGTGACGCCGCACCGCTTCGGCGAATCCATCGGCGCGCTCGCCGATGCGATCCGTGATGGCGACGCCGACGCGGCCGTTCGGGTGCTTGCGGCCGGTGGTGAACACATCGAATGGGTCGACGTTCACCAGCCCGCCGAGGTACTGCGCAAGGTTCTTGTGCCGCATGCCCTTCGGCTGCGTGAGGCTGCGGTGCTCGGCGATGCGGATGCGGCGCTGAAAAGCCTTGAACAGCATCGGCTGCTGTGCGCACACCGCCGCGGTCCCTACGGGGTGGCGTATTGGAACCGGCAGGTCGAACGCTGGCTGTCCGAACAGACCGACATGCCGCTGTGGGCGGACTGGTATGTGGGCCGGCCGGTTCTGGTGACGGCTAACGACTACGGCCTGGGCCTCTATAACGGCGATACCGGGGTCGCGGTGCTGCGTGATGGCGGATTGCGCGCGGCGATGGCGACCTCGGCGGGCCCGGTTCAGTTCGCCACCGGCAGACTGGCGGACGTGGAGACCATGCATGCCATGACGATTCATAAGAGCCAGGGCAGCCAGGCCGTTGAGATCACCGTGCTGCTGCCGCCGACCGACTCTCGGCTCCTGACCCGCGAACTGTTGTATACCGCGGTCACCCGGGCACGGGAAAAGGTGCGATTGGTCGGGTCTGCTGATCAGTTGCGGGCCGCGGTAACTCGCCGGGCCATCCGGGCCACCGGTCTGAGCCGCCGGTTGGCGGGCGGGCAGGAGAACCGCAGTGAGTAACGACGCGGCGGGTAAGCGCTGGTATGACCCAGAGACGTTCCGCGCCGTGAGGAACTACGTCGGCGTGGTTGTCGTCGCGGCCGCCGCCGCCTTCGTGGCCACCGTGGTGTGGCGTTCACCGATCACCGGAGTCATGGTCCCGGCCATTCTTTTCCTCGGCGGCATCGGTGGTCTGGTGCGCACCTATCAGGTCTGGCGCGTCGAGGGGGCATGGTGGATCTGGCAGGCCGCCGGTTGGCTTCTGCTCTTGCTGACCCTGTTCTTCCTCGGCGTGCCGACGGCGGTGTGGTAGCCGACCGCCATACTCGTTTGGTGAGTCCACCACCCCAGCCACCACTGGCCGGTGTCCGGATCGTCGAGATCTCCAGCTTTGTCGCGGTGCCCCTCGCCGGTATGACGCTGGCCCAACTCGGTGCCGACGTGACCCGCGTCGACCCGATCGGCGGAGCCGCGGACTACCACCGGTGGCCGCTTACCGCCGGCGGCGAGAGCATCTACTGGGCCGGGCTGAACAAGGGCAAGCAGTCGGTAGCCGTTGAGATGCGCAGCGAGCAGGGCCAGCAGCTCGTTCGGCGACTGATCATCGACGCCGGAATTCTGATCACCAACGTCACCGGCCGGCAATGGCTTTCCCACTCCGCGTTGAGCTCACACCGTGCGGATCTGATTCACCTCGAGGTGCCGGGTCGCCCCGATGGTTCCACCGCGGTGGACTACACCGTCAACGCCGCCACCGGGTTTCCGTTGGTCACGGGCCCGGCCGGGTCGGACGGACCGGTCAACCACGTGATGCCGGCCTGGGATGTCAGCTGCGGGCTGTATGCGGCGCTGTCGATCCTGACCGCGCTGCGCCACCGCGATGCCACCGGAGCCGGCAGCGCCATCCGGTTGCCATTGGACGACGTCGCCCTGGCCACGGCGGCCAACCTTGGATTCCTCACCGAGGTCATGATCAACGGCACCCGCCGACCCCGGCTCGGCAATGCCATCTATGGCCAGTACGGCCGGGACTTCGTCAGCAGTGACGGCGTGGAATTCATGGTGGTCGCGCTGACCGCACGCCACTTCCGTGATCTCACCGATCTGACCGGAACCGCCACCGCGGTTGCGGCCGCCGAGGAAAAGCTTGGTGCCGACTTCACCGATGAGGGACAGCGCTACCAACACCGTGACGTGCTCGACTCACTTTTCGCGGCATGGTTTCGCACTCAGACCGCCGAGCAGATCACCGCGGCGCTATCGGCCACGTCGGTGCTGTGGGAGCGCTACCGCACCTTCGATGAGGTCATCGGGACTGCGCGGGTGACCGACAACCCGTTGTTCACGGCACTGGATCAGCCGGGGATCGGCAGCTACCTGGCGCCGGGTCTGCCAATGTCGGTCGACGGCGTCCACCGTCCGGCCCGGAGTGCACCCGCCCTCGGCGAACACACCGCCGAGGTTTTGGCTGCGCGCCTCGGGATGGGTGCCGATGAGATCGATACCTTGGTCGAATCGGGCGTGGTAGCAACGTGAACGACGGCCTGGTGACCCTGCTCGAGTTGAGTCCACTGGACATGCCGGACGCATTCGTCGGCGCACACAACGGACCATCCGGGAAACGCGCCTACGGCGGACTGCTGACGGCGCAGGCGTTGGCGGCCGCCGGCGGCACGGTCGGGCCTGGTTTTCGACCGACGAGTCTGCATGCGCAGTTCCTTCGAGGCGGCGATGCCGGGTCGCCGGTCCGCTATGACGTCGAACGCGTCTACGACGGCCGCACGGCGGCATCCCGGCGGGTGCGGGCCAGCCAGGACGGCCGGTTACTGGTCACCGTCACCACATCATTCGCCACGTCGGCACCGGGTCCTGCGCACGCCGAGCGGTGCGAGTGCGATGCCGACCCCGATGCGCTCCCGCGCACCGGACCGATCGGGCCCGCGCCCGCTTTACCGGCCGGTGAGGTCGACATCCGGATCAGCGATGAGCGCAGCGGGACTGATTTCGTCCGAAGGTTGTGGTGGCGGGTTACCGCGACATTGCCCGCTGATCCGCTGACACATGCCTGCGCTGCAGCTTTCGTCACCGACATCTACGGCGTCGACCCGATCCTGGCCGTGCATGGCCATTCCATGACCGACCGCAGTCATCACGCCGGAACCACCGACGCATCGATCTGGTTCCATGACGACATCCACGCCGATCGGTGGAACCTTCTCGAGTCCCGTTCCCCGGCCGCGGGTCGGGGCAGGGGTGTGATGTTCGCGGGACTGTTCGACGCCGACGGTGTTCGGGTGGCGACGGTGGTCCACGAGGGTCAGGCCGTCACGCGCGGGGCTTAAAGCTCCGCCACCTCGCGTTCCAGCATCTCGGCCAGCCGCGCCTGTGCGGCCGCCCGACGGGTCGGCAGATGCTGCGAAGGGAACAGCGTGTCCACCGGTTCGTACTCCTTGAGCGTGCGCCGGGCCACGGTGAGCTTGTGCACCTCGGTGGGGCCGTCGGCGATCGCCAGTGACTGCGCGGCGACCATCATCTTCACGAACGGCATCTCATCGGATACTCCGAGCGAGCCGTGCAGTTGCATGGCCCGCTGCACCACGTCGTGGAGCACCTTGGGCATGGCGACCTTCACCGCGGCGATGTCGCGGCGCACCTTCTGATAATCGTGGTAGCGATCGATCTTCCACGCGGTGCGCAGCACCAGCAACCGGAACTGTTCGATTTCAATCCAGCTGTCGGCGATCTTCTCCTGTGTCATCTGAAAGTCACCCAGCGGACCCTTGCGGGTCTGCCGCGACACCGCGCGCTCGCACATCATGTCGAAGGCCTTGCGCGCCAATGCGATCGTCCGCATCGCGTGGTGTACCCGACCACCACCGAGGCGGGTCTGCGCGATGGCGAATGCCTGCCCCTCGCCACCGAGCACATGATCGGCCGGCACCCGGACGTCGTTGTAGCGGACGTAGCCGTGCGAGGCGTGCGCCGAGGATTCCCCACCGACGCCCACGTTGCGGATGATCTCG
>SYAB01000135.1 GCA_005787665.1 Actinomycetota bacterium | reverse complement strand
CCGAAGTCGGCGGGCCCCCAGTCCTGCGAGTCGGTCATGATGGCGTCGACGTCGCGGGTCAATGCATCGACATCGAGGGTCTGGACGGCCGTGCGGTAGTCGTAGCCGGCATCCATCGGGTCGATGACGTCCGGGTTCTTCTGCAGCAGTTTGAGGTTGACGGCGTTCGGCCACCAGTCGCGGTTGCTGCCGCCCTCCACGGGCGGCCTGATGCGCATCGGACAACCGCCGTCCTTCGCCTCGGTCTGCGCATCACCGATGGGCGGATGTTCCTGGGTCACTGAGACTCCTTCCGGGAGTTGCTGATTGGATCTCGACCACGGACGTGGCCGTGAGGCTCTACGGGTTCGGCGCACCTGGGGCACAAGCCCCAGTAGATGACCTCAGCCTCGTCGAGGACGAAACCGTCCATCGCGCGGCTGTCACTGCCCGCCGGGGTCAGGCAGGGCGCGGCACCGACACTGCAGTCGACGTCGGAGATGACCCCGCAGGAACGGCAGACAACGTGGTGGTGATTGTCGCCGACCCGCGACTCGTAGCGGTCGACCGACCCCGACGGTTGGATGCGGCGCACCAGACCGGCGGCGGTCAGCGCGGCCAGCACGTCGTAAACGGCCTGACGGGACACCTCGGGCAGGGCGGCGCGCACCGCACCGAACACGGTGTCGGTGTCGGCGTGCGGATGCGCGGCAACCGCTTCGAGGACCGCGACGCGGGGGCGGGTGACACGCAGATCGGCGGATCGCAACTGATCGGCGATCTCCGATGGCGGCGGCACATCACGATCCTGTCGCGGTTTCTGGAACCAGTCAAGTATTGACACTCGGTAGGCTATCGCTCCGTGCCTCTCAACACGGTCGCGATCGAAATGGTGCCGCCCAACGTCGACCGCAGCCTGCCCGAGCAACTCGACGAGGCACGCAAGGTCGCCCGGATCTCCGCGGAGACCGGGCTCGCCGCGCAGATCGGCCACGTCATGATCCCCGGCATGATCGCCGAGGACGACGACCGTCCGGTCGAGATGAAAGCCAAGCTCGACGTGCTGGACTACTGGCGGCTCATCTCACCCGAACTGCCGGGGGTGAAGGGTTTGTGCACCCAGGTCACCGCCTTCTCCGACGAGCAGACCCTGCGGGGTCGCCTGACCGATCTGGTGTCATCGGGGATGGAGGGCATCGCCTTCGTCGGGGTGCCCCGCACCATGAGCGACGGGGAGGGTTCCGGCGTCGCCCCGACCGACGCGCTGGCGATGTATGGCGACCTGGTTCCACACCGCGGCGCGATCCTGATTCCCACCCGCGACGGAGAGGCCGGCCGCTTCGGGTTCAAATGCCGCCAGGGCGCCACCTACGGCATGACCCAGCTGCTGTACTCCGATGCCATCGTGGAGTTCCTGGACGACTTCGCCCGCGACAGCGACCACCGGCCCGAGATCCTGCTGTCCTTCGGCTTCGTGCCGAAACTGGAAAGCCGGATCGGCCTGATCAACTGGCTCATCCAGGATCCGGGCAACGCAGCCGTCGCGGCCGAGCAAGCCTTCGTCCGAGATCTCGCTGCTTGCGAACCCGCCGTCAAGCGCGCCATGATGCTCGATCTCTACCAGCGGGTGATCGATGGAGTTGCCGAACTGGGCTTTCCGATCAGCATCCATCTGGAGGCGACCTACGGCTACTCCGGCCCCGCCTTCGACACCTTCTCCGAGATGCTGGCGTACTGGTCGCCCCGGTGAAAACCTGGATCGACTTCGACTCGGCACCGGTTTTCACGATTCCGCTCATCGACCCGGTCGGCACGGTGTCAGTCTGCGAGGGGATGCTGATCGAGGGCCCTCAGGGCTGGGGGGAGTTCGCCCCGCCGGGCGGCTGCGACGAGCGGCAAGCGGCCCGCTGGCTGACCGCCGCGATCGAAGCCGGCATCGTCGGCTGGCCGGACCCGCTCCGCGGCCGGGTGCAGGTGGCAGTGACCGTGCCGGCGGTGGACCCGACCCGGGCCCGCGATATCGTCGCCGCCTCCGGCTGCCACACCGCGACGGTGCACGTGGCCGAGCACCCAGGTACGCCGGCCGACGACCTCGCGCGGCTTGAAGCGGTACGCGATGCGCTCGGCCCGGGCGGCTTCGTGCGCTGCGACGCCAACGGAAACTGGGACGTCGACGCCGCCGCGGCCGCGCTGCCCGCCCTCGATCGAGCGGCTGGTGGACTGGAGTTCGTCGAACAGCCCTGCGCGAGCGTCCGGGAGGTGTCTGAGTTGCGACGCCGGGTCGACATCCCGATCGCCCTGGACCAGTCGATCCGGGATGCGCCGGACCCACTCATGCTTCCCATCGCCGAGGCCGCCGACATCGCCGTCCTCACCGTCGCCGCACTGGGCGGTGCGCGCCGGGCGTTACGGGTCGCCGAGGGCTGCGACGTGCCCTGCGTGGCCGCCGCCGAATGGGGGAGCAGTGTGTCGATCGCCGGCGGGCTGGCTCTGGCCGGGGTGCTGCCCGACGCCGGCTTCGCCCACCCCGTGGGCGGGGCGCTGCTGCTGGCCGGGGATCTTGTCAGCGACGCCCGGTCGCTGATTCCCGTCGACGGTCATCTTCCGGTCGCGCCGATGCCGCCCGGACCCGACCAAGCCCGGCTGGAGCGGTTCGCCGCCACCGACCCGGAAACGGTCGCCCGGTGGCGAAGGATGCTCGCGGCGGTACAGCACTACCTGTAGCCACATGCGGCGTCGGGGACCCGGGTTGGGTTCGCCACGGCGGAGCTCCGGGGTTTTTCGCTGGTTTCTTGGAGGAGTTCTTCGGGGTGGTGGTGGTGGTTGATTCTGTGGTGGCCGCGGTCGAGTGGGGGTGGGGGGATCCATTCGGTTCTGTTGTCGTGGGGGCGTTTTCGGGTGGTCCATCCGGTGGGGGTGGTGTTGACGAGGCGGTTGTCGGGTCCGCAGGCCAGGGTGAGTTCGTTGATGTCGGTGTTGCCGCCGTGTTGCCAGTCGCGGTGGGCGTGGTGGACTTGGCAGTGATAGGGCGGGGCGGTGCAGCCGGGTTTGGTGCAGCCGCGTTCCAGGGCCCATAGGGCCAGGCGTTGGGCGGGGCTGGCGGTGCGGCGGCGCCGGCCGTAGTAGAGGCGCAGTTTTTTGGGGTTGTCGAACAGGGCGAGGTAGGGGTGGGCGCCGTGGGTGGCGGCCATGCGGATCAGGGTGGGGATGGGCAGGCGGGTGCCCCCGCCGGTGTGGGCCACTCCGGCGGCGGCGGTGAGGTCGGCCAGGGTGGTGGTGGCCACGATGGTGACCGGGAGCCCGTTGTGGCGGCCCAGGGTCGACGAGGTGAGCATCGCGGTGGCGATCGCGGCCAGGGCGTCGTGGCCGCGTTGGGCCCCGGTGCGGGTGTCGGTGTCGATCTGGGCCTGGGTGGGCCGGCCCCCCAGACACGGGGCGGGGTCGGCGGGGTTGGCGTGGCCGGGCGCGGCCAGTGCGGCGAACACCGCATCCAGGGTGGCCCGCAGGGCGGGGGTGATCCAGCCGGTCAACCGGCTCATCCCGTCGAGGCCCTGGGGCCCCAGGGTCAGGCCGCGTTTGCGCAGGTGTTCACCGTCGTCATCGAGGGTGCCGTCCTGATCGAGATACCCCAGTAGCGCACGGGCACTGGTGCGCAGCCCCTCGGGGGTCAGCCCGCCGCCGAGGTCGGCCAGCTGCTCCTCGGCGCAACCGCGGGTCAGCGGGTCGACCCCGGCGGGTAGGTGGGCCATGAAGTCCCGGATCACCGCCACGTGCTCGGCGCCGATGTCCCCGCGGGCCTGCGCCGCGGCGGTGGCCGCCAGGACCGGCTCCAACGGCTGGCCGCTGACCGTGCGGCGCGGGCCCAGATCGGCGGCCTCGGCCAGCCGCCGCCCGGCATCGGCGCCGCTGATCCCCAGCCGCTGAGACAGCACCGCCCGCCAGGACTTGGCACCCAGCTCCTTCGGGCCGGCCTGCACCTGCACATGGGTCACCAACGCATGCTCGAACCCCGGAAGCCGGCGCCGATG
>SYAB01000134.1 GCA_005787665.1 Actinomycetota bacterium | reverse complement strand
CCGGGGGCGGAGCGGGCGGGGCGGGCACGCCCGCGTATCCACCAACCTCCGCCGGGGTGGGGAAGGACTCGAAGTCACTGTCCTGCAGGGCGCCGTCCATGGTGGCTTTCCAGATGTCGGCCGGCAGGCCCGCGCCGTACACCGGCCCGCCCCAGCTGTTGACCAGCGGCACGTCGCCCTTCACGGTGCCCACCCACACCGCCGTCGACAGCTGCGGGGTGTAGCCGACGAACCAGGCGTCCCGGTTGGCACCGGTGTCGCCGAGCTGGTGAGTACCGGTCTTGCCCGCCGCGGGCCGCCCACCCGCCAGGGTGTGGCCGGCGGACCAGCCGGGAATCGGCTGCATGGCCGCGGTGACATTATCCGCGACGGCCGCTTCGATGCGTCGCTCCCCGGGATCCTCCTCGGCGGCGGCGTCGAAGAGTGTCTCGCCCTGGGCGTTGACCACCTTCTGCACGAAGTGCGGGCGGTGGTAGATCCCCGAGTTGGCCAAGGTCGCATAGGCCGACGCCATGTCGATGACCCGGGTCTCGTACTTTCCGAGGACCACGCCGGGGGCCGGCGGTCCGCCCAGGCCGTCCTCGGACAACGTGTGGTCGACCCCCGGGAAGCTCTCGGGGATCCCGGCGCGGTGAGCCGCGTCGGCCACGTCGACCGGGCCGTTCTTGAGTTTGAGCATCAACCGGTAGTAGCTGGTGTTGAACGACTGCTTGAGCGCCTCGGCGATGTTGCAGGTGCCGCAGCCGCCGCCCTCGGCGTTGGTGATGGTCAGCTTGTCGTCGACCTTCAGCGGCGAACTGTCCACCTGGTAACCCAATCCCATCCCTTGCTCGAGGGCGGCCACCAGGGCGAAGACCTTGAACGAGGAACCGGTGGGCAGTCCGGCCTGGGCGAAGTCGAACCCTGCGGCGTCGGTGCCGCCGAAGTAGGCCTTCACCCCGCCGTTGCGGGGGTCGATGGAGACCACGGCCGTGCGCATCTCGGGCATCTGCCCGTCGAGGTAGGACTCCGCGGCATCCACCGCGGCGCTCTGCGCCAGCGGGTCGATGGTCGTGGTGATCTGCAGGCCCTGGGTGTCCAGGGTCTGCTGGTCGATGTTGAACAGCTCGAGCAGTTCCTTGATCACCTGCCGCTCGATGAGGCCGTTGGGCCCGGTGGTGAGGTTCTGTGTCTTGGCCAGGTCCGGATTGACGGTCTGGGGGAAGACCTGCTGGGCACGTTCGGCCGGCGACAGCGCACCGATGGTCACCATGCCGTCGAGCACCCAGTTCCACCGCGCCGTGGCACCCTCGAGATCGACCGCGGGGTCCAGCGTCGAGGGGCGCTGGATGATGGCCGCCAGCAGTGCGCCCTCGGAGACGGTCAACTGGTCGACCGGCTTGTCGAAGTACGCCGACGAGGCGGCGGAGATCCCGTAGGCGCTGCGGCCGAAGTAGATGATGTTCAGATACGCCTGCAGCACTTCGTCTTTGGACCACTGCTGGCTCATCTTGGTGGAGATCACCAATTCCTTGGCCTTGCGGATCAGGCCGCCGATCCCGGTGCGCTGATCACCGACGAGCGCATTCTTGACGTACTGCTGGGTGATCGTGGATCCGCCCTGGATATCGTTGCCGAACAGGTTGTTCCCCAACGCCCGGGCGAATCCGGAGATCGAGAACCCCGGGTTGGTGTAGAAGTCGCGATCCTCGGCGGCCATCACCGCGTTGCGGACGTGGACGGGCACCTGATTGATGTCGACATCGACCCGGTTGCCTTCGGGCGGAACGATCTTGGCGATTTCGGAGCCGTCGCTGGCCAGGATGGTCGACACCTGGTTGGTGCGGATGTCCCCGGGCTTGGGGACGTCGACGATCAAGTAGGCCAGTCCGAAGGTCACGATCGGCAGCACCACGAAGACCCCGAACGCCGCGGCGAGCCAGCGCCGGACACTCCAGCCACCGAAGATCCGCCGCAGGCCTGACGGAGCCTTCTCGTCCCCACGGCGGTCGCCGTCGCCCGCGGGCGCGGGGGGTTTCCCGGGCGGGGCCGGCGGGATACCCGGCGTGCCGTCCAGGGCGGCCTTGACCGCGTCGATCTCGCGCCGCTCGACCGCCGTCGGGCCGCCGGTCACCGGCGCCATCACTGCGGTCAGTCGGTCGTCGGGCGGCGCCTGACGGCGCACCGGCGGGCCCAGCTCGGATCCCGGTGCGGGATCGTTGTCCGGACGCCGGTGGCGGGGACGGCTCGGCGCACCGTCAGCCGGGTTCGGCGTGGCGGTGTTCTGCCCGTCCTGATCGTCGCCGCTATTCACTGGCCGTGCGCGCGCCCGATCGGCGCGCCGTCCGGGTGCCCGGCGAGCCCTTGGCGGGGCGCGGAAGTCCGAGCACGTACGACTTGACCAGATGGTTCCAACTGCACGTCCGGCAGACCTCCACGACGTGGACGGCGAACTCGGTGAAGCGGGTCGCCAGCAGAACGAGTTCCTCGGCGGAACGCGCCGAACCCGACACCGCGCCCAAGTGGTCCCCGAACACCCACGACACCAGCGTGAGCTGCTCCTTACGGCAGATCGGGCACATCACCGAACTGGGCTTGCCGTGGAACTTCGCGGCCCGGAGGAGATAGGGATTGGCGTCGCAGACCTCGGTCACACCGGTGCGCCCGGAGTACACCTCGGCCAGCAGGGAGCGTCGCCGGAGGGCGTAGTCCACCACCTGCCGCTGCAATCGCACGGTGACCAGAGTACGTCGGCGCCTGCGTCGCCGATATGCGACCGACCGCAGAACTCCTAGGATCATGTCCGTGGCGACCGGCAAAACGGCCAGCACGCGGGCCAAGGACAGCGACCGCACCGACACCTGCCAGATCCTCGATACGGCGATGTCGGAGGGCCAGTTGTCGATGGCGGAGCATGCGCAACGGGTGACTGCGGCGACCAACGCCGCCACCCTCGGCGAGTTGCGTTCGCTGGTAGGAGACCTCCAGACCGCCAACGCGCCGGTGCAACTGCCCGCCCTGCGGTCGCCGGTGGGAGCGCGCACCGGCTGGGGCATGCGGCTCGCGGTGGCGGGCGTCCTGGTGCTCCTGGGGATCGGAATGGGTTGGGGTCTCTACGGAAACACCAGCTCCCCGTTGAGCTTCACCTCCGATCCCGGTGCCAAACCCGACGGGGTGGCGCCGGTGGTCCTGACCCCGCCCAAACAACTGCACTCCCTGGGCGGGCTGAGCGGACTGTTCGAGCAGATGCGCAAGAAATTTGGCGACACCATGGGGTACTCGTTGGTGATCTACCCGGACTACGCCGTGCTGGACCGGCCCGACGCCCGCGACGACCGCCGGGAACTGAGCTACTCCTACCGCGGCGGTTTCGACGACCCGAATACCTCGTCGAAGAGCAGCGACGCCGCGCTGGTCGACCTCGCCGCATTCGACGCCAAGGCCGTCATCGGCGTGTTGCGCGGGGCGCCGGAGACTCTCAACATCAAGCCCGAGGACGTCACCAGCACCTACCTGACCATTGACCCGGCCCGCGACCCCACCGCGCCGGGCTCGTTGTCCATCTCGATCTACGTCTCCAGCGACTTCGGCAGCGGCTATATCCAGCTGGCACCCGACGGCACGGTCAAACGCGTCAACTACCCGTGACGAGGCCCGTCGGCCCGCATCCACCAGCACGTTTGGCGCCGTATATATCGGTTCGATACTATTTCGGTACGTGTCGTGACGCCGTAACGAACTGTGCGAAGGAGGTGGGGGAATGCTGGAACTCGCTGTACTGGGCCTTCTCCTGGAATCCCCGATGCACGGCTACGAGTTGCGCAAGCGGCTGACCGGGCTGCTCGGGGCGTTCCGCGCCTTTTCCTACGGCTCGCTCTACCCCGCGTTGCGGCGGATGCAGGCCGATGGCCTGATCGCCGAGGACGCCGCGCCGGAGGGCACCACGGTGCTGCGCCGCGCGCGCCGCGTCTATCAGCTCACCGACAAGGGCCGTCAGCGGTTCGCCGAACTGGTCGCCGACACCGGACCGCAGAACTACACCGACGACGGCTTCGG
>SYAB01000133.1 GCA_005787665.1 Actinomycetota bacterium | reverse complement strand
GAACGCTTCGTTGATCTCGACGAGGTCGATGTCGCCCAACGTCATCCCGGCCTTTTCCAGCACCCGGGCGGTGGACTGCACCGGACCGTCGAGGTGGTAATAGGCCTCGGAGCCGACCAGGGCCTGGGACACGATGCGTGCACGTGGCCGCAAACCGAGGGCCTTGGCCTTCTCCTCGTCCATCCACAGCACCGCGGCCGCGCCGTCGGAGATCTGCGACGACGTGCCCGCGGTGTGCATGCCGCCGTCCAGCACGGGTTTGAGCGCAGCCAGACCCTCGGCGGTGGTGTCGCGCAGGCCCTGATCGCGACCGACCAGGTGACGTTCGGCGGTGGGCTGCTTGTTCTCGTCGATCACCGGCGCCTCGATCGGCGAGATTTCCCGGTCGAAACGCTTCTCGTCCCAGGCGCGCTTGGCCTTCTGCTGGGAGACCAGCCCGAGGTGGTCGAGATCGGCGCGGGTGATCCCGCGCCGCTTGGCGATTCGCTCCGCGGCGGTGAACTGGTCGGGCATGTCGATATCCCAGGACGCCGCCCGGATCTTCGCGCGGTCCGGCCCGGCGTTGACACCCAGCCCGACCCGGCTCATGGCCTCAATGCCGCAGGCGATCCCGACGTCGATCGCGCCGGCCGCGATCAGCCCTGCGATCAGGTGGTTGGCCTGCTGGGCACTACCGCACTGGCAGTCCACGGTGGTGGCGCCGACCTGTTCGGGCAGTCCGGCGGTCAGCCACGCGACCCGGGTGATGTTGTTGGATTGCTCGCCGTACTGGGTTACGCACCCGCCGATGACCTGCTCGACCTGCGCCGGGTCGATCCCGGCCTTGTCCACCAGCGCCTTCTGGACCGCCCCCAGCAGTTCGGTGGCATGCAGGCCGGAAAGCCAGCCTGAGCGTTTCCCGATCGGGCTGCGGGTGGCTTCGACGATGACGGGATTGCCCATGTCGCCCAGGCTAGAACACGTTCCAGTACCCTGACAAGCGAGGTTGCCGCCATGCCTTTTGTCTGTGGTGGAGCCGTGTTTTACTGGCACTAGATCACGTCATATTGAGGAGTTCGTCATCATGCCGTCGCCGCACCTGCCGTCGGGATTCGATTTCCTGGATCCGGACCGCAACGTCAAGCAGTTGCCCGTGGACGAGTTGGCCGAGCTGCGCCGGATCGCGCCGGTCTGGTGGTGCGAGCAGCAGATCGGCAAGGGCGGGTTCAACGACGGCGGCTACTGGGTCGTCACCAAACACCGGGATGTCAAAGAGGTTTCCCGGCGCAGCGATGTCTATCAGAGCGGGCCCAACACCGCGCTGCCTCAGTTCGCCGACGACATGAAGCGCGAAGACATCGACATGCAGAGCGTCATCCTGCTCAACATGGACGGTGAACACCACGACCGGCTGCGGCGGATCATCTCCCGCGGCTTCACTCCGCGCGCGGTGGAACGGCTGCGCGACGAGTTGACCCAGCGGGCAGAGAACATCGTCAAGACCGCCGCCGCGGAGGGGTCCGGGGACTTCGTCGAACAGGTGTCCTGCGAGCTACCCCTGCAGGTGATCGCCGGGCTCCTCGGGGTGCCCCAGGACGAGCGCGCGAAGCTGTTCCGTTGGACCAACGAGATGACCGGCAACGAGGATCCCGAGTTCGCCGACGTCGACGGCCGCGCCTCATCCATGGAGTTGTTGGCTTATGCCATGCAGATGGCCGCTATCAAGGCGGAGAATCCCGGCGACGATATCGTCACGGCGCTCATCAACGCCGACTTCGCCGGTGAGAAGCTCTCCGACGACGAGTTCGCCTTCTTCGTTCTCATGCTGGCCGTGGCGGGCAGCGAGACCACGCGCAAGTCCATCACTCACGGCATGATCGCTTTCCTCGACAACCCCGACCAGTGGGAGTTGTACCGTCGGGAGCGTCCCAAGACCGCCGCCGACGAGATCGTCCGCTGGGCGACTCCGGTCACCGCATTCCAGCGCACCGCCGTCTCCGATACCGAGCTTGGTGGCGCGCAGATCAAGGCCGGCCAGCGGGTGGTGATGTTCTACCGCTCGGCCAATTTCGACGAGGACGTGTTCGACGACCCGCACACATTCGACATCCTGCGCGACCCCAACCCGCACGTCGGTTTCGGAGGCACGGGCGTGCACTACTGCCTCGGCGCCAACCTCGCCCGGATGACGATCGACCTGATGTTCAACGCGATCGCCGACAACATGCCCGATCTCTCGCAGATCGGTACGCCGGAACGATTGCGGTCCGGGTGGCTCAACGGCATCAAGCACTGGCAGGTCGACTACACCGGATCCGCGTCTACGTAGCCAGTATCGCCGCCTCTGTAGCGGCCAGTACTGCACCAAACCCCTAGACCAGGAGGAGGATTCGGGTGGATTTCACTCCGGACCCGCAGCAGCAGGCTGTCGCCGATGTAGTGAACGCGGTCCTGGACCGCGACAACAACTGGGAGTCGCTGGTCTCCGGTGGGGTGACCGCACTGGGCGTTCCCGAGCGACTCGGCGGTGACGGGGTGGGCCTGCCGGAACTCGCCACCGCGTTGACCGAGATCGGCCGGCACGGCACCATCTCACCGGCGCTGGCCACGCTCGGGCTGGGCGTGATTCCGTTACTGGATCTGGCCCGTCCCGATCAGCAGGACCGCTTTCTCGACGGCGTCGCCAAGGGAGCGATTCTGACCGCGGCTCTCAACGAACCCGGTGTCGCACTGCCGGAGCGCCCGTCGGTCCGACTCGTCGACGGAGTGCTCAACGGTGTCAAGGTCGCCGTCGGATATGCCGCGAGGGCCGACTGGATGCTGGTCAGCACCGACAGCGGCGTGGTGGTGGTGTCGCCGAATGCCGACGGGGTGCGGCTCATCAAGACCCCGGCCTCGACCGGGGCCGAGGAGTTCGCCGTCGAGTTCACCGACGTCGACGTGGACCCGGACGCGGTTCTGGGCGCCGACGTCCACCGGCTCAACCAACTCGCGCTGGCCGCCGTCGGCGCTTTCGCCGCCGGCCTGGTGGCGGGCGCGGTCCGGCTCACCGCCGACTATGTCACCAACCGACACCAGTTCGGCCGGCCGCTGGCGACCTTCCAGACCGTCGCTGCGCAGTTGGCGGAGGTCTACATCGCCTCTCGCACACTGGGTCTGGCCGCGACATCGGCGGTGTGGCGGCTGACGGAGGGGCGCGACGCCGATGAGGACCTCGACGTGCTGGCCTACTGGCTGACCTCGCAGGCGCCGCCGGCGATGCAGATCTGCCATCACCTGCACGGCGGCATGGGCATGGACATCACCTACGACATGCACCGCTACTACTCATCCATCAAGGATCTGACCCGCCTGCTCGGCGGGCCCGCGTACCGTCTCGACCTGGTTGGAGCGCAATGTACATAGAACTGACCCCCGAACAGCGGCATCTGCAGGCCGAACTGCGCCAATACTTCTCCAGCCTGATCTCCGCCGACGAGGCGACAGAGATGGAGACCGACCGGCACGGTAAGGCCTACCGTGCGGTGATCAAACGGATGGGGTCGGACGGCAAGCTCGGTGTCGGCTGGCCCAAGGAGTACCGCGGTCTGGGCTACGGCCCGATCGAGCAGCAGATCTTCGTCAACGAGGCCGCCCGGGCGGACGTACCGCTGCCGGCGGTCACGCTGCAGACCGTCGGGCCCACGTTGCAGGTGTACGGGACCGAGGTGCAGAAGAAGAAGTTCCTGCCCGCGATCCTCGCCGGTGAGGTGCACTTCGCGATCGGCTACTCCGAGCCCGAGGCGGGTACCGACCTGGCTGCGCTGCGGACCTCGGCGGTCCGCCACGGTGACGAATACATCGTCAACGGGCAGAAGATCTGGACCACCGGGGGCCATGACGCCGATTACGTCTGGCTGGCCTGCCGCACCGACCCGGAAGCCGCCAAGCACAAAGGCATTTCGATCCTCATCGTCGACACCTCCGACCCGGGCTACTCATGGACGCCGATCATCCTCTCCGACGGCGCGCACCACACCAACGCGACCTACTACAACGACGTCCGGGTTCCGGCCGACATGTTGGTGGGCCAGGAGAACGCCGGCTGGCGGCTGATCACCACCCAACTCAACCACGAGCGGGTCATGCTCGGTCCGGCCGGCAAGATCGCCGGGTTGTACGACCGGGTACACGCCTGGGCGTCAAAACCCGGGGGGGACGGGGTCACCCCCGTCGACCGCGACGACGTCCGTCGTGCGCTGGGCGAGATCAAGGCGATCTGGCGGGTCAACGAACTGCTCAACTGGCAGGTCGCCGCCGCCGGTGAGACCGTCGACATCGCCGATGCCGCCGCCACCAAGGTGTTCTCGACCGAACGGATCCAGCGGATCGGGCGGCTGGCCGAGGAGATCGTCGGCAAGTACGGCAACCCGGCCGAGGACGAGACCGCCGAGTTGCTGCAGTGGCTGGACTCCCAAACCAAGCGCAGCCTGGTGATCACCTTCGGCGGCGGGGTCAACGAGGTGATGCGCGAACAGGTGGCAGCGGCCGGCTTGGGCGTGCCCCGGGTTCCGCGGTAATGGCTGTCGACGATATCAAGCAGGCCGCCGAGCGGATCAAGGCGGCGGGAAAGAGCAAGCCCCGCAAGGGCCGTCACGTCGTCAACCAGCCGATGATCGACCATTGGCTGGACGCCATCGGCGATCGCAACCCGATCTACGTCGACGAGGCCGCCGCCAGGGCTGCCGGGCACCCGGGTGTCGTCGCGCCGCCGGCGATGATCCAGGTGTGGACGATGGCCGGTCTCGGGGGAGTGCGCGCCGACGACGATCCGCTGGGCAGGATCCTCGGGCTCTTCGACGAAGCCGGCTATATCGGTGTGGTCGCCACCAACTGTGAGCAGACCTATCACCGTTACTTGCGCCCCGGCGAACAGGTCAGTGTCACTGCGGAGTTGACCGATGTCGTCGGCCCCAAGCAGACCGCCCTGGGTGAGGGCTTCTTCATCACCCAGAAGATCACCTGGTCGGTCCCCCGCGAATCCGGCGATGACGAGCCGGTGGCCGACATGATGTGGCGGATCATGAAGTTCAAGCCGGCTGACGCCGCCGAATCATCATCTGTTCCCGATGATCTCGATCCGGAACTGCTGATGCGCCCGGCGGCGTCGAAAGACACGCAGTTCTTCTGGGACGGCGTCGACGCCCACGAACTGCGGATCCAGAAGCGCCCCGACGGGACGCTTCAGCATCCGCCGGTTCCGGCGCTGTGGCAGGACAAGTCGACCGCAACCGAGTACGTGGTCGCCCGCGGCACCGGAACGGTGTTCAGCTTCGTCGTTCACCACGCCCCGCAGGTTCCCGGACGGACCCTGCCGTTCGTCATCGCCCTGGTCGAACTGGACGAGGGGGTGCGGATGCTCGGGGAACTGCGCAACGTCGACCCGGAGAAGGTGGAGATCGGAATGCCGGTTCGCGCAACCTATATCGACTTCCCCGCGGGGGAGAGCGGCCCGGCGTGGACGCTCTACGCCTGGGAGCCGGCCTCGTGAGCGCGCCCACCATGGCGGTCGGGACCAGGCTGCCGGAACTGGCCCTCTACGGCGATCCGACCTTCATCGTCTCGACGGCGATCGCGACCCGCGACTACCAGGATGTCCATCACGACCGGGACAAGGCCCAGGCCAAGGGCTCCAAGGACATCTTCGTCAACATTCTCACCGACACCGGTCTGGTTCAGCGCTACCTCACCGACTGGGCCGGCCCGACGGCCGTCATCAAGAGCATCGGCTTGCGACTCGGGGTGCCGTGGTACGCCTATGACACCGTGACTTTCCGCGGCGAGGTCACCGCCGTCGAGGACGGGGTAGCCACCGTGAAAGTCGTCGGCAGCAACAGTCTCGGCGACCACGTGATCGCCACGGCGACACTCACCGTAGGAACCCAGGCATGACCGGCGAACTCTCCGGTAAAGCCGCCATCGTCGGGATCGGCGCCACCGACTTCTCCAAGAACTCCGGGCGCAGCGAGTTGCGACTGGCCGCCGAGGCGGTACAGGCCGCACTCGACGACGCGGGTCTGACGCCCGCGGATGTGGACGGCATGGTGACGTTCACGATGGATTCCAACACCGAGGTCGCCGTCGCACGGGCGACCGGGATCGGGGAACTGAAGTTCTTCTCCAAGATTCACCACGGTGGTGGTGCGGCCTGCGCGACGGTGCAGCAGGCGGCCATGGCGGTGGCGACTGGTGTCGCGGATTGCGTTGTGGCGTATCGGGCCTTCAACGAACGCTCCGGGATGCGATTCGGCCAGGTCCAACTACGCCTGATTCAGGGCGCCGACTCGACCAGCGTCGACAATTCCTACGGCTACCCGCACGGGCTGTCCACCCCGGCCGCACAGGTCGCCATGATCGCCCGCCGCTACATGCATCTGTCGGGGGCGACCAGCCGCGATTTCGGCATGGTGTCGGTGGCCGATCGCAGACACGCCGCGAACAATCCGAACGCCTACTTCTACGGCAAGCCGATCACCATCGAGGAGCATCAGGCGTCCCGCTGGATCGCCGAGCCGCTGCGGTTGCTGGACTGCTGCCAGGAGACCGACGGCGGAGTGGCCTTGGTGGTGGTCTCTGCGGAACGCGCCCGCGATCTCCGGCATCGCCCCGCGGTCATCGAGGCGGCGGCACAGGGCTCCAGCCCGGACCAGTACTCGATGACCAGCTACTACCGCCCCGAACTCGGGCTTCCCGAGATGGGTCTGGTGGGGCGGCAGCTGTGGTCGCAGTCCGGCCTCACGCCAGCCGACATTCAGACCGCGGTGCTCTACGACCACTTCACCCCGTTTACCTTGATTCAGTTGGAGGAGTTGGGGTTCTGCGCTGCGGGCGACGCCAAGGATTTCGTGGCCGACGGCGCCATCGAGATCGGCGGTCGGCTTCCCCTCAACACCCACGGCGGTCAGCTGGGTGAGGCCTACATCCATGGGATGAACGGGATCGCCGAGGGCGTCCGGCAGTTGCGCGGCACATCGGTGAACCAGGTCGACGGTGTCGAGCATGTGCTGGTGACCGCCGGCACCGGGGTGCCCACCTCAGGGCTGATCCTCGGCTGAGGCGCCCTTTTCCGACGGCCGGCCGGCTACCGGACGTCGGGAGTGATGACCACACCCACCACGGCCTGCAGCCATGACAGAATGCCGACGAAACCGGCCGTGGTGGCGAGTCCGACGCCGGCCGCGATCGGAAGGCCGATGGCGTTGATCAGGCCCCCGATCAGGTCGCCGTCGATGATCTGCTGGATTCCCTCCAGGAACACCGCGACACCGTAGGCCGGGAGGACGGCGGCCACGGCGTTCACGATGTCCGCCGTGGGCAGCAGCGCTTCGTAGAGCGAGGCGATCGAGCCCGATATCTGTTCGGCGACCGCCAGGACGATGTCCTGGACGGCTGCGATGAGACCGCCGGCTGTCGGCAGTGCGAACGACAGCGTCGGCAGCGAGATCGCCGCCATCTCGCGCGCGATGGACCCGCCCGGACCGAAGTCGGCGATGAAATCGCCGATCCCCTGCCGGACCCCGTCCACCAGCTTCCCGAGGACCTCGAACGGATTGACGTCCGGGAACAGGCCGAACGGCACCAGCACATTGGCATCGGGCTGGGTCGCCGAGGCGAACCCGTGCGCCGGATCGCCGTAGCCCAGGTCGACGATCACCTTCAGAACCGGCTGGATCAGGTCGGCGATGGGATTGCCGATGAACGGAATGGCCCGCAGCGGCTGCAGCAATGGCAGGTCCTCGGTGGGCATGAAGTAGTAGTTCTGCGTCGGTGAGGTGGTCGGCAGTGGGATCGCCTCTTCGACCTCCTGCTTGGTCAGGCAGAAGCTCCTGCACGTCGGCCCGGGCGTGTATTCGGTGTGGACGTAGGCGATCCCGAAGAGGGCATTGACAACCGACAGTAAATTCAGGGGATAGCGCGGGAAATCCGCGAAGCCGTCGTATTCACGTGCGTAATTCGTTGTGGGATAAGCGTTCTCGGGTGTCGGGCCGTAGAATGGAATGCCCAGGCTGGGCAGGTTCAGATCAGGGAAACGCGACAGGAAGCCCCCATTGGGGTTCAGTTCGTTGCCGACGTAGATGAAGCTGATCGAGTCCTTGAGGCCGTCGGGAATGGCCGGCGGCGTCGGGTCGTCGTTGTAGGGGGAGGTCGGGGAGATATAGCCGGCCTCCAACAACGATCCGATGATGGCGCTCTGCGAGTAGCCGAACACCGTGGTGGTCGTGCCGTCGGGCAGCAGTGCGAG
>SYAB01000132.1 GCA_005787665.1 Actinomycetota bacterium | reverse complement strand
GGTGACGCCGCGGCGGCCTGGCAGCACTACCTACAGCACGGCGTCCTGATCCGCGACGTCGGTATTCCCGGACACCTGCGAGTCACGATCGGGCTGCCGGAGGAGAACGATGCATTTCTGACCGCCAGCCGCCGGCTCGCGACCATAGACCTGGCCCAGCCTCTAGGAGCGCCATGACCGACACCACCACAAGCGCGGCCCGTCGTGCCCGGGTCGAACGCTCCACCAAGGAATCCGACATCGTCGTCGAGCTGGACCTCGACGGCACCGGTCGGGTCGCGATCGACACCGGCGTGCCGTTTTTCGACCACATGCTGACCGCCCTGGGCAGCCACGCCAGTTTCGACCTGACCGTGTCCGCCCGTGGCGACACCGAGATCGAGGGCCACCACACCGTCGAGGACACCGCGATCGTGCTGGGTACCGCGCTCGGTCAGGCGCTCGGCGACAAGAACGGCATTCGCCGCTTCGGTGACGCCTTCATCCCGATGGACGAGACGCTGGCGCACGCCGCCGTCGATGTGTCGGGCCGGCCGTACTTCGTGCACACCGGCGAGCCGGACTACCTGGTGGATTTCACCATCGCCGGGTCGGGTGTGCCGTACCACACCGTGATCAACCGCCACGTCTTCGAATCGCTGGCCGCGAATGCCCGCATCGCCCTGCACGTGCGCACCCTCTACGGTCGCGACCCCCACCACATCACCGAGGCGCAGTACAAAGCCGTCGCTCGGGCACTGCGTCAGGCCGTTGAACACGATCCACGCGCTGTCGGCGTGCCGTCAACCAAAGGCGTTCTGTGACAGCACGTTCAGTGGTGGTTCTGGACTACGGGTCCGGTAACCTGCGGTCGGCGCAACGTGCCCTGCAGCGGGTCGGCGCCGACGTCGAGGTGACCGCTGACCGGGCCAGGGCCCTGCGCGCCGACGGGCTGGTGGTCCCCGGCGTCGGCGCCTTCGAGGCCTGTATGGACGGGCTGCGGGGAGTCGGCGGGCAGGAGATCATCGCCCAACGGGTCGCGGCGGGCAGGCCGGTTCTGGGGGTCTGTGTGGGGATGCAGATCCTGTTCGCCCGCGGTGTCGAATTCGGCACCGGGAGTCCGGGCTGCGGCCAGTGGCCCGGGTCGGTCACCCGGCTGGAGGCACCGGTGATCCCGCACATGGGCTGGAACGTTGTCGACGCCGCCGCCGGAAGCCGGTTGTTCAAGGGCATCGACCCGGACACCCGGTTCTACTTCGTGCATTCCTACGCCGCACAGACGTGGGAGGGTGCCCCTGAGGCACTGCTGTCCTGGGCCACCCACCACGTGCGGTTCCTGGCCGCCGTCGAGGACGGCCCGCTGGCGGCGACACAATTTCATCCGGAGAAGAGCGGTGACGCCGGTGCGGCACTGCTCGCCAATTGGGTTGAGGGGCTGTGACAGAACTGATTTTGCTTCCCGCCGTCGACGTGGTCGAGGGCCGTGCGGTACGGCTGGTCCAGGGCAAGGCCGGCAGCGAGACCGAGTACGGCTCGGCGCTGGATGCAGCCCTGACCTGGCAGCGTGACGGCGCCGAGTGGATCCATCTGGTCGACCTCGACGCCGCGTTCGGCCGCGGTAGCAACGCCGAACTGCTCGCCGAGGTGGTGCGGTCGCTGCAGGTCAACGTCGAACTGTCCGGCGGCATCCGCGACGACGAGTCACTGCGCGCGGCGCTGGCAACCGGATGCGCGCGGGTCAACATCGGCACCGCGGCGCTGGAGCCCCCGCAGTGGTGTGCCCGGGCGATCGCCGAGTACGGCGAGCGGGTGGCCGTCGGCCTCGACGTGCAGATCGTCGAGGGGGAGCACCGGCTGCGCGGCCGGGGCTGGGAGACCGACGGGGGAGACCTCTGGCAGGTTCTCGAACGCCTCGACAGTGAAGGCTGCTCGCGATTCGTGGTCACCGACGTCACCAAGGACGGTACCCTGACCGGACCCAACCTCGACCTGCTGGAGGGGGTCGCGGAGTGCACCGACGCCCCGGTGATCGCGTCCGGGGGGGTCTCAAGCCTGGAGGATCTCCGCGCGATCGCCACGCTGACCGACAGCGGCGTCGAGGGCGCCATCGTGGGCAAGGCGCTCTACGCCGGCCGGTTCACCCTGCCGGAGGCACTTGCCGCGGTGCGCCGTCAACGTGCCTGATCTCCAGGCCCTGGTGGCCACCGCCACCGGGATCCTCGACGAGGCCGCGGTGCCGTTCGTCGCCGGCCACCGGGCCGAGTCCGCGGTGCAGAAGAAGGGCAACGACTTCGCCACCGAGGTCGACCTGGCGCTGGAACGTCAGGTGGTAGCGGCGCTGCAGGCGGCGACCGGGATCGGCGTGCACGGTGAGGAGTTCGGCGGGGCCGATATCACCGAGCCGCTGGTGTGGGTGCTCGATCCGATCGACGGCACCTTCAATTACGCCGCCGGTTCGCCGATGGCTGCCATGCTGCTCGGACTGCTGCGCGACGGAGAACCGGTGGCCGGGCTGACCTGGCTGCCCTTCACCGGTGAGCGCTACACCGCGGTTCAGGATGGTCCGCTGCACCTCAACGGCATCCCCCAGCCGCGACTGGCCCCCGCCGACCTGTCCGACTCGGTGCTGGGCATCGGCACCTTCAACGTCGACTGGCACGGCCGCTTTCCCGGGCGCTACCGGCTGGCGGTGTTCACCGAGCTGACCCGGATCTGCGGCAAGATGCGCATGCACGGGTCCACCGGCATCGATATGGCTTTCGTCGGGGCCGGAATCCTCGGCGCGGCAATCAGTTTCGGCCATCACATTTGGGACCACGCGGCCGGGGTGGCGCTGGTGCGCGCCGCCGGCGGCATCGTCACCGACCTGTCCGGAGACCCGTGGACCGTCGCGTCGCGGTCGGCGCTGGCCGCCGCGCCGGGGGCGCACGAGCAGATCCTGGAGATCCTGGACCGCATCGGCTCACCGGAGGAGTACCGCTGATGGATGTCGCCGTGCGGGTGATCCCCTGTATGGACGTCGACGCCGGCCGCGTGGTCAAAGGCGTCAACTTCGAGAACCTG
>SYAB01000131.1 GCA_005787665.1 Actinomycetota bacterium | reverse complement strand
GTTGTTCCTGTACTACGGGCTCGCCGTGCTGTTCTCCAACGCGATGGTCACCGAGTTCGAGCGCTACGGGCTGATCAGGTTCCGCAAACTCACCGGTATCCTCGAGGTGCTCGGTGCGCTGGGATTGCTGCTCGGCTACCTACTGCCGCCACTGGTCGTCGCCGCGTCGGGCGGATTAACCCTGCTGATGATCGGGGGAGTCGTCGTTCGCCACAAGTCCGGCGATTCCCTGGTTGACTCACTGCCCGCGACGGTGATGGGTCTCATTAACGCCTTCATCTTCCTCTACGCGACCGGTCTTGTCGCCCCGTAGCACTGACCAGGTGAGCACATCGGGCCGGCCCGCCGCCGAACACGAACCCATCGCCCGGGTACTGCCGATGCTCTCGGTACCGCACCTGGACCGCGAGTTCGACTATGTGGTGGCGGCCGAGCAGTCTGACGACGCACAGCCCGGGGTGCGGGTTCGGGTGCGCTTTCACGGCCGGTTCGTTGATGCATTTGTGCTCGAACGTCGCTCGGGCACCGATCATCCGGGTCAGTTGGGATGGCTGGATCGGGTGATCTCCCCCGAGCCGGTACTCACACCGGAGGTGCGTCGCCTCGTCGACGCGGTCGCCGCCCGTTATGCCGGCACCCGCCCGGATGTGCTGCGGCTGGCGGTGCCGCCCCGGCACGCGGCTGCGGAGAAAACCCAGCGCCAGATGTGCCCGCTGCCCGTGGTCGCTCCCGTCGACGCGTCAGGGTGGACTCGCTACGTCGGCGGCGGCAAATTCCTCGACGCACTGCAGGAGGGCCGCGCGGCCCGCGCGGTCTGGCAGGCCCTGCCGTCCGAACAGTGGAGCGTGCGCCTGGCCGAGGCCGCCGCCGCAGCCATCAGCGGCGGCCACGGCGTGTTGATCGTCGTTCCGGATCAGCGGGACATCGACGTGATGCTGCCGGCCGCCACCGCCGTGATCGACCAGTCGGCGGTGGTGGCACTCGCCGCCGGGATGGGTCCGTCGGCCCGGTACCGACGTTGGCTTTCGGTGCTGCGCGGACAGGCCCGGCTGGTGATCGGCACCCGCAGTGCGGTTTTCGCACCGGTGGACAAGCTTGGGCTGGTCATCGTCTGGGATGACGGCGACGACAGCCTCGCCGAACCCCGCGCGCCGTACCCGCATGCCCGAGAGGTCGCCATGCTGCGTGCCCACCAGTTGCGGTGCGCGGCTCTGATTGGCGGTTACTCCCGTACCGCCGAGGCCCACGCGTTGGTCGCCACGGGGTGGGCGCACGATCTGGTGGCGCCTCGGCCGGTTGTCCGCGCCGAGGCGCCCCGCGTCATCGCACTCGATGACACCGGATACGCCGAGGAACGCGACCCCGCGGCGCGGACCGCACGGCTTCCGTCGGTCGCACTGCGCACCGCTCGCGCCGCGCTGGAACGGGGCACACCGGTCCTCATCCAGGTACCGCGTCGCGGCTATGTGCCGTCGGTCGCGTGTGGCCGGTGCCGCACCATCGCGCGCTGCCGGCACTGCATGGGCCCACTGTCGCTGTCGGATCGCGAAGCCGACGGCGCGGTGTGCCGGTGGTGTGGCCGGATCGACACCGGGGTGAAGTGCCGGCGCTGCGGCGCCGGGGAGGTCCGCGCGGTGGTGGTCGGTGCCCGCCGAACAGCCGAGGAACTGGGCCGGGCGTTCGCCGGTGTATCCGTCATCACCTCGGCCGGCGACTCCGTCCACACGGAGATCGGAGCCGGTCCCGCGTTGGTGGTGGCCACGCCGGGAGCGGAACCAAGGGCACCCGCTGGGTACGGTGCGGCCCTGTTGCTGGACAGTTGGTCGCTGCTGGGCCGGCAGGATCTGCGCGCCGCGGAGGACACCCTGCGCCGGTGGATGTCGGCGGCCGCACAGGTGCATTCCCGTGCGGCGGGCGGCGTCGTCGTCGTGGTCGCCGAATCGGTGATCCCGACCGTCCAGGCGCTGATCAAGTGGGATCCGGTGGGTCATGCCGAAGCAGAACTCACCGGGCGCAGTGCCGTCGGCCTACCGCCGGCCGTACATATCGCGGCCGTCGACGGAGCCTCGGACGCTGTCGCCGCACTTCTGGCCCAGGCGACGCTTCCCGACGACGTTGACGTGCTGGGCCCGGTGGATCTGCCGCCCGGGGTGCGGCGCCCACCAGCGACCGCGGTCGAAGACCATGTCATCCGCATGCTGATCCGGGCACGCCGAGGGGAAGGCCTCGCCTTGGCGGCCGCCCTACGGCAGGCGACCGCCGTCACCAGTGCCCGCCACGACCATGAAGCGGTCCGAGTGCAGATCGACCCCCTCCACGTTGGTTGAGCCGCGGGGGGCTGAGCCGCGAGCGAGCGCGCTAGGCTGACGATTCGGTTCCTCGGGGGAGGTCGCGTGCGGGCAGTCAAGCGGGTAGTCAGGCGTTTGGTTCTGCTGCTAGTCCTGGGACTGGGGCTGCTGTGGCCGGTCGTATTCGACGGCGTGCCCTCCGGTGGCGGTGCCACCTCCGATCCGGTCGTCTTCTCCGACGTGCGCGCCGACTTCGCCGTGGACAGCGACGGTCTGATGCGGGCCGACGAGATCATCACGGCTGAGTTCCCGGGTGGCCGACACGGAATTTTCCGGTTCTGGGATATCGCTAATCGCAACAACTCTCACCTCCGACAGATCCCCGAGGTCGACGAAGTCTCTCTTGACGGCCAGCCGGTGCCCTACGAGTTGCTCTGGCAGTCCAACGATCGGTTCCTGGTGGCAAAAATCGGCGATCCGAACAGTTACGTGCCGCCGGGAACGCACGTCTACCGCATCCGCTACCGGGTCCCCGGAGTTCTTGATCCGGGTGACACCGGTACAGCGGAGGACTTCGCCTCCTCGGTCGGTGATCCGTCAGCACCCTCGGTGTTTTTCTGGAACGTCATCGCCCCGGGTTGGAGCAACCAGATCGACCGGGCCCAAATCTCGGTGTCGCTGCCCGCACGGGTGACCGGAGCGCAGTGCTCAGTGGGTGCGGGTCTGGGCCGCGTTTGCGACGGACTGACCATTGCCGGAAATGCGGTAACGCTGTCAGCCCTTGACCTGCCGCCGCGCACGCCGATCACTCTGCGGGCGGGTGTCGATCTGCCGACTCCGCCGCGGGCTGAGGTGCCGTGGTCCGTGCGTTGGGATCCGGTGCTGGGCCGATCGGTGCCGGTGGTGGTGTGGCTCGCCGGGCTTACCGCCGCAGCCGGACTCGGGGCGTTCCTCTGGTGGCGGACCACCGTGGAACTGTCACCGGGATTCCCGCTGCGCTACGCCCCG
>SYAB01000130.1 GCA_005787665.1 Actinomycetota bacterium | reverse complement strand
GCACCCCGGCGCCCAGCACGACCTGAGCCGGCTTCGGACGCTGGGCAGCACCGGTTCACCACTGCCGGCCGAGCTGTTCGAGTGGGTCACCGCCGAGGTGGGCCGCGATGTCGCGGTGTCCTCGATCAGCGGCGGGACCGATGTGGTCAGCGCGTTCGCCGGCGGCACGACAGGGATCGCAGCCAGACCGGGCGAGCTGGCCACCCGCTATCTGGGGGTGGACCTGCACAGCTGGTCACCGGACCGGCAGCCTCTGACCGGGGAGGTCGGGGAAATGGTCATCACCACGCCGATGCCGTCCATGCCGGTCTGTTTCTGGAACGATCCGGATGGATCTCGTTACCGCGCAGCATATTTCGGGCATGAGTGGGCCGACGGTCCGGCGCCGGGGGTGTGGCGGCACGGCGACTGGGTGACGCTGACCGAACGCGGCTCGCTGATCATCCACGGCCGCAGTGACGCGACGCTGAACCGCAACGGCATCCGGATGGGGTCGGCGGACATCTACGAGGTGGTGGAGGGTCTCGAGGCGGTCAGCGAGGCCTTCGTGCTCGGTGTGGACACCCCCGGCGGCGGGTACTGGATGCCGCTGTTCATCACCCTCGCCCCGGGCCACCACCTCGACCAGACGCTCACCGACACGATCCGTAGCCGGATCAGGACCAGACTCTCGCCGCGGCACGTGCCCGACGACATCATCGCCGCGCCCGGTATCCCGCACACCCGCACCGGCAAGAAGCTGGAAGTGCCGGTTACCGCGATCCTCGCCGGGCATGCCGAGGTGTCGCTGGACCCTCGCGCCGTCGACCGTCCGGATCTCATCGACTGGTATCGCGAGCAGGGGCGCAACCGGGTAGACAGGAACCATGTCTGACACCGCGCCGAGGGTCTTCATCTCCGGTGCCGCCGCCGGGATCGGCCGGGCCACCGCCCTGACCTTCGCCCGCCGCGGCTACCGGGTCGGCGCCTACGACGTCGACCTCGCCGGGCTGGCCACCCTGCGCGAGCAGATCACCGCCGAGGGCGGGGACGTCGCGATCGGGTCACTCGACGTCACCGATGCCGCCGACTGGGCACAGCAACTCGAGGCGTTCACCGGCCCCGCGCGCCGGCTGGACATCCTGGTCACCAATGCCGGCGTGCTGAGCTCGGGTCGGTTCGAGGAGATCGGCCTGGCGACCCAGCGCCGGATGGTCGACGTCAACGTCTACGGAACCATGGCCGGACTGCACACGGCGTTCCCGTATCTGCGCGAGACCGCCGGCGCCCAGGTGGTCAATCTCTGCTCGGCGTCGGCCATCTACGGTCAGCCCGAACTGGCCGTCTACTCCTCCACCAAGTTCGCCGTCCGCGGCCTGACCGAGGCCCTCGAACTGGAGTGGCGCCGCCACGACATCCGGGTCATCGCGATGTGGCCGCTGTTCGTTGCGACCGCGATGGTCGACGGGCTGCAAACCGGCAGCAGCAAATCCCTGGGCGTACACCTGACCGCCGACGACGTCGCCGGGGAGATCTTCGCGGCCACCCACCCGAACCGGACCTGGCTGGCCAAGGTGCACTACCCGGTGGGGCGGCAGACCAAGGTGTTCGCCGGGCTGGCTCAGGTCTCGCCGAACTGGATTCAGCGGTTGCTGAACAAGTCCGTCTCGCGCAGCTGAAACTCAGCCGACCGCGGTGCGCGGCACCCGCTGCGGCTGCTGGTTCTGGACGAACGACGAGCACAGACCGATGTTGCTGGCGACGCACGGGATTCCGTTGATGGTGGCGGTGTTCACCGGCGCCAGGCATTCCGGCGTGTAGGGATTGCGGACAAATCCCGGGCCGCAGGTCTGCGCGCCCGCGGCGGGCGCCAGCCAGAGGGCCCCCGCGACGACGGGGCCGGCCAACACAGCACCGGCTCCAGCGCTCAGCAGTGTTTGCCAGCGGGTTGTCATGTTCGCCCTTCGTCGCACTTTCACCCTACGCGTAGCATCGGCGGGATGTCACAGCCGATGCCCGCCACCCGACCCGGTCCGTCGCGGTGGCTGGCACCGCTCGCGGTGGTGATCGCCCTGCTGGCGGCCGGCGCGGCGACCTGGGCGCTACTCAAGCCGGTACCGGTGGCCGAACCCGTCGGCAACCCGGCCGCCGCCGATCCCAAGTCCCGCGCGTGCGAGGCCTTCTTCCTGGTGAGCCAGGGGGTGGCACTGCAGTCCCGCAAGGATCTGGGACCCGATCCGGCGGCTCGCGAAGCCGTCGCCGCCAACGCCCGCCTGGCCATGGCCGGCGGTGCCGCCTACCTACGCGACACGGTGCCGTCGAACACGCCCGCCGAGCTCGCCGAGCCGCTGCGGACGTTCGCCGACCAACTGCAGGCCATCTCGCAGTACTACCTCGCCGGTCAGGTCAACAACGACCCCGATCAGGCGGCCCGGCTCGCCGGCGCCGACGAGACCACCAAGAAACTGATCGAGCTCTGCAAATAACCGGGGTTCACCGGGCGCAGTTGATGGTGACGTAGGCCAGCGGCTGACTGCCGGCGGATCCGATGGTGTTGATATCGGTGACCGTGCACTGCGACAGCGGAACGTCCGGAACGCCGTTCTCGTATTGGAGCTGCACGTCGTAGCCGGCCGCGTCGAGATCTCCGACCGTCGCGGCGGCCGATTCCGAACCCGGCTCCGGAATCGCCGGCGGATCGGCGCCGGCAGCCGCGGCAGACCAGAGCGTGGCGATGGCGCCGAGGCATATCGCCAGTGCTTTCCCGGGGCCCGTCGACATCCGAATCTCCCCTGCGCTCGTACCGCCGCCTACGCGTTCGGACGTTAGCGCAACAGCCGGAGTGCCAACGGAAATCCGCGGCGCTTCACCATTCGCACCGCCGAAGGCCCCCGTGACGTCAACAGCGGGCCACGTGCCGTTAACCGCCCGGTGATTGCGTTCGCAGCGCCCCGCCCCTCTCATGCTCGGAGCTCCCACCCGAATGGTGCCACCCAGCGACGCCGACCGCGCCCAGGCGGATGCCTTCTGCGATGACCTCCAGACGCGGATCGCCCGACTCGACGAGAAGGCGTCGAAGTTCCGGGGGGAGTTGAGCAAATACCTCGCCGCAGGGCGCAAACCTCAGGTGGTTCGGGTTCAGCGCAGCCTGCGGGCGGTCGCCATCGAGCGCCGCAAACTCATCGACATGCTCATCGCGACCGGGCACAGCTACCCGTGCAACCATGCCGCCGGGACCATCGGCGAGCGCTGAGCGTTAACCCGATCAACCCCGGCCGTTCAACCTTGTATCTTTCGGTGATGATCGCCGCCGGAGACCCTTCGCACGACGACGCCGACCGTCGGCAGGCCGAGTACTACTGCGGCGTCTTCCACGCCGAGATCGACAGCCTCGACCGTCAGATCCGCAATCTCCGGGCGACCATCCGGCGCCACACCTCCGTGCGGGCACTGCACCATCACCTGTCGCAGACCGAACTCGACCTCAAGTCGCTGCTGATCGAACGCGAACAGGTGGGCGACATGCTGGCGGCCCTCGGCCACGCCCACCCATGCCTGCGGGACCACCGATCCGCCGGCAGCACCCCCACCGTCGGCTGACGGCCGGGGTTATCTGCCGTTCACCTGTCGGTCACCGCGTCCTTGCGTGAATGCAAGTCCGGGGCAACACCGCTGCCGTTGCATCACGCGAGTCCTCAACGCCGCATCCGGGAGCGCCTGTGTCACGACATCGCAAGAACCGTTCGCTGCCCATCCTCACCGGTCTGACCGGGGCGGCGCTGATCGGCGCCGGACTCACCGCAACGGGCGGCGGGACCGGACCACGGCCGGCCGTCGAAATGACCGTCGAACTGGCCTCGGTGGACTGCGCCCTCGGCGAGGCGCTGTGCTCCGACGGAGTACTGATCGGCCCGGCGGGGTCGACCGATCCGGTGCCGCCCGCCGCCATCGCCGCCCCGGCGGCCGGGAGCCTGCTCGGCTTCTTCGTCGGCAACGGCACTCCGGACCATCCCGACGGCGGCATCCTGATCGGCGACGGGTACAGCTTCACCGACAACGACGTCGACGTCACCCCGT
>SYAB01000129.1 GCA_005787665.1 Actinomycetota bacterium | reverse complement strand
GTAGACCGTCACGGCACGGTCACCGACCATTGTGTGATCGGCAGCTGCGGCCGCCAGCCGGTGAACCCGCCCAGCGGCTCGCCGTGATAATGCTGGTACCGGTTCAGCTGTCCGCCGAGGCGGGAATACCATTGCACCAGAACTGATTCGGATTCCGCGGTAACCGCATTGGCCACCAACCTACCGCCCGGCGCCAGCCGGTCGAGGCAGGCCTGTACCAGCGCTGCGCCGGTGATCCCCCCACCGATGAAGATCGTATCCGGGGTATCGGCCCCCTCGAATCCCTGCGGCGCCTCGCCGCGCACGTCGACATCCGCGCCGAAGACAGCCGCGTTGGCCGCGATCCGCGCCCGGCGTTGCGGGACGCTCTCGAAGGCCACCGCGCGACAGCCGGTTCCGCTGCGACACCACTGCACGGCGATGCTGCCCGAACCCGATCCCACATCCCAGAGCACCTCACCCGGCCTCGGCGACAGAGCGGCCAGGGTGACCGCACGGATCGTCTCCTTGGTGATCTGCCCGTCGTGGCTGAACACCGAATCGGGAAGCAGGTGTCCGTCGCGGGCCTCCGGCAGGTAGCGCACCGCGACGACGTTGAGGTCGTCGATGTCGGTGGGCGGCGCGACCGCCCAGGCGTCCGCCGGTCCGCTGCGGATGCGTTCGGCCGGTCCGCCCAGTTGCTCGAGAACGGTGAAATCCGAGTCGCCACGCCCGGTTTCGGCCAGAGCGGCGGCGAGTGCGCGCGGGGTGCCGGCATCGCGGCAGAGCACCACGGCCCGGCCGCCGCGGCGCACCGCGGTGTGCACGGGCGCGGTGACGAGGCTGATGACCTCGGTGTCATGAGCGGCCCATCCCATGCGCGCGCGGGCCAGCGTCGCCGAGGACACGTGCGGCAGCACCCGCACCCGTTCGGCACCGTGCAACCGGACCAAGGTTGCGCCGACGCCGTACAGCAAAGGGTCACCGCTGGCCACCACGTGGATGTCACCGGAGGGCTCGTCCTCGAGCAGTCGCTGCAGCGCCGGCAGCATCGGCGCGGGCCAGCGGCACCGGGCGGCCGGCACCGTCTGGTCGAGCAGGTCGAGCTGACGGGGGGAGCCGTAAATGACGGTTGCAGAACACAGTTCACGTCGGCTCGCCTCGGCGAGCCCGGCCATACCGTCGGCCCCGATACCCACCACGACGATCCGTGCGGGGCCGTTCACCGAGGCATCCTTCGCCACACCGGCTGCGGGAGCAGCCGCATTCCGAAGAACAGCGGTCGCAGCGCCCACGGCACCCACACCGTGCCCCGGCCCCGTTTCAACGCCCGCGCGGTGGCGTCGGCCACCTGGGCGGGGGTGCTCGAGAGGGGGGCCGGGTCCATACCCTCGGTCATCCGGCCGATGACGAACCCCGGCCGGACGATCAGCAGCCGCACGCCGGTGCCGTACAGCGCGTCGGACAGGCCGCCGGCGAAACCGTCCAGTCCCGCCTTGGCGGAACCGTAGACGTAGTTGGCCCGCCGTACTCGAACCCCGGCCACCGAGGAGAACACCACCATGGTTCCGCGGCCGGCGCTGCGCATCGCGGTGGCGAGCACGGTCAGCAGGCTGATCTGCGCCACATAGTCGGTATGGGCGATCGCCACCGCGTGTCCCGGATCGGTCTCGGCGCGGGCCTGCTCTCCGAGGATCCCGAAGGCCAGCACGGCGACGTCGATCGGCCCGAATGCGCCGACGAGACGGTCCACCAGTGCGGGGTGCGAGTCCAGGTCGTCGGCGTCGAACTCGGCGGTGTGGACAATGCGGGCGCCGGCCGAGCGCACCAGCGCCACCTGCTCCTCGAGGCGGTCAGCACCCCGGGCGGCCAGCACCACCGTCGCGCCGGGCGCCAGCCGGACCGCCAGCTGCAGCCCGATCTCGCTGCGGCCGCCGAACACCACGACGACATCACCGGAATGCGCGTCCCGCTCCGCTGTGTCCTCCACGGCTGTGATTATTCACTGCGCTACCGTGAGCACCGATGCCCACGACGACGACCAGGCTGACCAGCGACGCCCACGCCTTTCTCACCGAGCGTCATCTGGCCATGCTGACCACGCTCCGCGCCGACGGCTCCCCGCATGTGGTGGCCGTCGGGTTCACCTTCGACCCCGAGACCCACATCGCCCGGGTGATCACCAGTGACGGGTCGCAGAAGGCCGTCAACGCCGAGCGCGGCAACCTCGGGGTGCTGTCGCAGGTCGACGGCGCCCGCTGGCTGTCCCTGGAGGGCATCGCCAGCGTCAACCGGGAGCCGGGGGCGATTCGGGACGCCGAGTTGCGCTACGCCCAGCGTTACCGGACGCCCCGGCCCAATCCCAAGCGTGTCGTGATCGAGGTCTTGGTCAAGCGGGTGCTGGGATCCTCGACGCTGCTGGACCGGTCCGAGCACTGATCGCTCAGGACAGCCCGACCACCGTCAACCCGTGCGGTCGGGTGTTCGCCGGAGCGGCGCCGTCGGCGGTGACGATCACGATGTCCTCGATCCGGGCCCCCCACCGTCCGGGCAGATAGATCCCGGGCTCGACGCTGAAGGCCATGCCCTCGGCGAGAGGCTGGTCGTTGCCGGCCACGATGTAGGGCTCCTCGTGCACCGACAGGCCGATGCCGTGTCCGGTACGGTGCACGAAGTATTCCGCCAGTCCGGCCTGGGCCAGCACGTCCCGAGCAGCGGCGTCGACCGTCTCGGCTCTGACCCCGGGACGGACCGCGGTGACCGCGGCGGCCTGCGCGCGTTCCAGCACGGCGTACTGAGCGGCAACCGCGGGATCGGGTTCACCAAGGCTGTAGGTGCGGGTGCAGTCGGAGTGATAGCCCGGTTCCACCGGCCCGCCGATGTCGACGACGACGATGTCCCCGGGTGCCAGCACCCGGTCGGAACACTCGTGGTGCGGGTCGGCACCGTTCGGCCCGGATCCGACGATGACGAAGGCCGCCTCTGAATGACCCTCGGCCACAATGGCTTCGGTGATATCGGCGGCGACCTCGGCTTCGGTACGACCGGGCCGCAGAAACTCCGGCACCCGCGCGTGCACCCGGTCTATCGCCGCCCCGGCGGTGCGCAGGGCCTCGATCTCGGCCGGGTCCTTGACCATCCGCAGGCCCGCCATGATCTCGGTGCCCAGCACCGGAACGGCACCGAGTCGCTCGGCCAGCGGCAGCAGGTGCAGCGCCGGCATCGAGTCGGTGACCGCAACCCGGGCCCGGCCGCCCAGCGCGAGCGCGACCAGGTCGTAGGGGTTCTGGCCGTCAACCCAGTCCTGCAGCCCCATGGCGAGATCGCCGGCAGCGGAGTCGCGAAGTGCCGCCAGTTCCAGCCGCGGCAGCACCACCACCGGCTCCCCGGCACTGGGAATCACCAGTGCGGTGAGCCGCTCGAACGTCTGCGCCCGCGAGCCGATCAGGTAGCGCAGGTCATATCCCGGCGTGACCACCAGCCCGGCCAGCCCCGCCCGCGCCGCGCCGGCCGCCGCCGCCGCGACCCGACGCGCGTACACCTCGTGGGGGAACCGGGACATCATGGGCCCAGGCTAGCGTGGGGTCTCATGTCCGCCCCGCTTCTGCTCCTCGACGGCGCCAGCATGTGGTTCCGCTCCTACTTCGGGGTGCCATCGTCGATCACGGCGCCCGACGGCAGGCCGGTCAACGCGGTACGCGGCTTCCTGGACAGCGTCGCCAGCCTGATCACCCGGGAGCGGCCCGACCGGCTGGTGGTGTGCCTGGACCTCGACTGGCGCCCGGCCTGGCGGGTGCACCTCATCCCGTCGTACAAGGCGCACCGGGTCGCCGAGGAGGGCAGCCCGCTCGGCGAGGGCGCCGAGACCGATGTCGAGGAGGTGCCCGACGATCTGAGCCCCCAGGTGGAGATGATTCTGGAGGTCCTCGACGCCTTCGGCATCGCCACCGCCGGGGCGCCCGACCACGAGGCCGACGACGTGTTGGGCGCTCTGGCCGCCGCCGAACGGGAGGATCCGGTGGTCGTCGTCAGCGGTGACCGGGATCTGCTGCAACTCGTCGGTGATGATCCGGTGCCGGTGCGGGTGCTCTACATCGGCCGCGGACTTTCCAACGCGGTCATGTTCGGTCCGGCCGAGGTGGCCGAGAAGTACGGGGTCCCCCTCGACCGAGCGGGCGATGCCTACGCCGAGTTGGCGCTACTGCGCGGCGATCCCTCCGACGGGCTGCCCGGAGTGCCGGGAGTCGGCGAGAAGACCGCCGCGACCATGCTGAGCCAGTACGGCTCATTGGAGAACATCCTGGCCGCCGCCCACGATCCAGGGTCGACGCTACCCAAGGCTTTCCGCACGAAGATCCTCGCCGCCACCGACTACATCGCGGCCGCGGTGCCGGTGGTGCGGGTCGCGCGCGAGGCCCCGGTGGAGGTGTACACCGACAGCGACCGGCTACCCCTGCACGCCGCCGACCCGGGACGGGTGGCGGAGCTGGCGCAGGCCTACGGGGTGGAGTCGTCGATCGCCCGGCTACAGAAGGCGCTGGATGCACGGTAGCGATGACACCGCCGAGCGTGCGCATAAAACTCGCACCGACGGCGTGTCGCCGGGCAGACACGCACGCTCGCGCTGAGGGCTGGGCTACTTGGGCCCGATGACGCCGCCCAGCGGCTACTTGGGCCGACCGACCTCGTAGGTGCCCTTGTCGTCCTGGAAGGTCACCGTCACCTGGCGCTTGGTGCCGTCGATGCTGACCTCGCAGTTGAAGGTGTCACCCTTCTTGACCGTCGGGTTCTGGCC
>SYAB01000128.1 GCA_005787665.1 Actinomycetota bacterium | reverse complement strand
CGGCGCTGGATCAAGACGGCGCCGACGAGATCAAGGCGATGGCCGGGCCGCTGATGGCGATGATGACCCAGATGGGCGGGATGGCGTTCGGCTCGCAACTGGGCCAGGCGCTCGGCACACTGTCCAAAGAAGTGTTGACCTCCACCGACATCGGGCTGCCACTGGGCCCCCGGGGGGTGGCGGTGCTGATGCCCGCGGCCATCGAGGAACTCTCCGAAGGCCTGGAACAGTCACGCAGCGAGATCATGACGTTCCTGGCCGCCCGCGAGGCCGCCCACCACCGGTTGTTCAGCGGCGTGCCGTGGCTGTCGAATCAACTGCTCAGCTCGGTGGAGGCGTTCGCGCGCGGCATGAAGATCGACATGAGCGGCATGGAAGAACTAGCCCAGGGCATCGACCCGTCGGTGCTCACCGACCCGGCGGCGATGCAAAAGCTAATGTCCCAAGGGATGTTCGAACCCAAAACCACCCCGGAGCAGACCGTCGCCCTCGAGCGCCTCGAGACCCTGCTGGCGTTGGTGGAGGGCTGGGTGCAGACGGTCGTCAGCGCGGCACTGGGTGAGCGCATGCCCGGCACGGTGGCGCTCTCGGAGATGCTGCGGCGGCGCCGCGCCACCGGCGGGCCGGCCGAGCAGACCTTCGGCACGCTCGTCGGCTTGGAATTGCGGCCGCGCAAGATGCGCGAGGCGGCGGCGCTGTGGGAGCGCCTGACCGAGGCCGGTGGGATGGACGCCCGCGACGCGGTGTGGTCGCACCCCGACCTGATGCCCACCGCCGCCGACCTCGACGAGCCGGCCGGCTTCATCGACCGGATCATCGGCGGGGACGTTAGCTCGGCCGACGTCGACGCGCTGATCGCCGAGATTGAGAAGGACGCCGAGGGCGGGCCTGCGGACGACTAACGCGGTGCGCTACGTGACCTTCACGTTTATGGTCGCCAGCACGTAGTCGTTGCGAACCGTTCCATTTCCGTACGGGATGGCCCACTTGTAGATTGCGGTGATCGTCGCGGTGCCCGGCCCCATCGCCGTCAGCGCCCCCGTGGTGTCGACCGTGGCAACCGCGGGGTTGCTGGTGGTGTAAATCGTCCGCGGGTCGCCGGTCTTGTCAGCGGACGCGCCGACACCCTGGTAGGCCGAAACCGTCAGCTGCGCAACTTGCCCGACAGAGTAGGTCGGGCTGAGAATGGGCGAACTCTTATCCCGCAGGGTGAAGCCGACATTCGGTATCGGCGTCCCCATCAGGTTGGGGGCGACATTATCGGCGGCGGTGTATTTCTGCTGCAGCGGCTCAGTCCTGATGAGATAGAGCGGCGCATCGAGGTTGGGGTTGGGGAAGTAGTACTGCACTCCGGTGAAGGAGTACGTGCGGGCATCAGCACCGGTACCAAGAACAACCTGGGCGTCCCCGGTTACTAGAAGTTTCGGTGGCGCCGTGAGAATTTCGTTAGCCGACCACGGCAGTGACGTCGAGGTGACAGTGGTTGAGTAAGACTTGGCGTTGGTCTCCGACTCCGACTTGCCGTACTTGCCAGCAACCTCCAGTCCCAGAATCTTCTCAATCGGTGACCAGGAGGCTTTGCCGCTGACCTCCCAGTTGGACCCCCGCGTCGTCGAGGTCGACGAGTTGACGCTGCGGTTGATCGAACCCGGCGCATCCCCGGTGTTGTCGGCGCTGATCTGCCGGGTGTAGCCGGGGTCGCCGGGCGGGTTCTCGTTGAACTGAACGTTGTTCATGCTGATGGCGATCGGAGGCTTCCTGCTGTCGGTGTTTGCCAGGAACCAGGACAGCAGCTCCCTGGCCCCTGCATCGGATGAGGTCAGCGTCCGGGTCGTCGCCGGTGGTTCGAGGAGCGCGTACTGGCCGGGCACCGTGAAGGTCTTGCGATCCGACCCCACGGTGGCGACGTCTTGGATGGTGTAGCTGGAGCCGGAGTCGGTCTTCATCCGGCCGTTGACGAACCACGGGGTCCCGAACAGGTAGATGACCGGGTCGGTGTGGAACGTGACGGTCCAGGACGGACCGGTTCCGGCCTGGCAGTCGCCTTGGACGCAGGCCGTGAAGGTGGCGCGGGTGTCGGAGGTGTAGTCGAGTAGCCCCTCGAACTCGAAGTGCGCGGTCTCCCCCGGCTTGAACACGTCCGCTCCCTGAGGGGGATATCCCAGCAGGGCCGGTGTGGACTGGATCGAGGTCAGTTTGATGGGGTACCCGGTGAGGTTCAACAGGTCGAAGGTCTGATGGGGGAACTCGGAACTGACGGCTCCGACCGGAGCAGGTCTGGGGACCTGAACTGTGACCTCGACGGTGCGGCTTCGAAGCGGGTTGAACAGGTTGAAGCCGCTGTCGGCGACCGCGACGGTAAAGACGTCGTCGGCGACGTAGTCGAGGCCCGGTGTGTAGGTGTACGTGCCGTTGGGGGCGATCTGCACGGTGCCGTATAGCGGAGTCGTCGTCAGCCGGTAGGTCAGGGCGTCCGCCTCGGGATCGCGGACGCCGAGTGTTCCCACCAGGTCACCGTTCAGCGTCGTCAGATACCGATACGGATCCGCGGTCGGCAATTGATTGAACAGGCTGCGGCGCACCAGCAGCAGCGCCCCGGAGGCCCATTCGTTCAGTGGACCGCGCGGCAGGGTCGCCAGCCAGGCCGAGGTGGAGTCGAACCAGTCGACAACGGCCGCATTGAGCGCCTCAGCGGGGTTCACCACCGCACGAGCAGCCGCCGGCGCCGGCGCTGCCACCGCCCGCTCCACTGGCCGACGCAGAGGCCGATCCCCCGCCTCCGATGGGACCGCGGCAGCCGCCGACGCGGTTGGGAGGTTTTGCACAGGGGGCGTCGGGACTACCACCTGGGCGGTCCGCTCACTGGCCGACGGCTTTCCGGCACTTGTCGACGCGGCGGATACCGGCACTGCCGACCTCACCCGAGGCGTCGCCGCGAGTGTGGACCGGTTGGCGGCGGTCAGCGCCCGCTTGCCGGCACCGTCGTTCACGCTCTGGCGCGGCCCCGCAGAACGCGACGTCGCCGCCGGCGACCGGGGCGTCGATGTCGCGGCGGCGCCTGCGGCGGAGTTCCCCGAAGCGCGCGCCGAGGAGGCCGCCGCGGTCGAGGCGGTGTCGGTGACACCATCGTCGGCGTGGGCGGTTCCGGCGCCGGCCAGTGCTAGCCCCACACCCAGCGCGCCCGCCCCCAGCCACGCGTAGGGCTGCCAGCGGCGCGTATTCCGTTGTCCACGTGAGCGATTGGCCATTTCTACTCCTACGCAGAGGATTGTCGGCGGAACCGTGATCACGATAGGCAGGCCATCGCGGCGACCGCCCCTGTCCCGGGTGAACTCTTGGTGGCCTCCACGTAAAGAATGGGTCGGCCACCGGGCCTGTGGATAGCTGAACGCATCACCCGAGGGTCGGTGCCACAGTCGCCACCGCGTCTACTCGACGACCGTGGCCTTCGTCGTCGCGAGGATGTAGTCCGATCGTGTGTTTGCCCCGCCGCGCGGGATCTCCCAGTCGTGGCGCGCCGGGTTGGCCGCTGGTGCTCGCCAGGTTCAGAGCGAACTGTGGCCGTCCGGCCTGATCTCTGTGATTCAAAATTTTCCGACGTGATCCGCCGTGGTCTAAGTTGGGCCCGTGGAAGCGATGATTACTCACCACGCGGCGTCAGACCAGGCCAACCGCCGTCAGGCTGATTTTTTCCGTGACGAGTTGCATCGCCAGATCGACCTGATTAACGAGCGGGTCGCGAAATGCCAGGCGAAGTTGGCAACTGATACACGTCACCGCCGGATTGAACAGGTCCGCTTAGTGCAGGGTGAACTCCGGAACTGCGCTATCGAGCGCAGGAAGCTCGTGGAGATGATCGCCACGCTCACCCGCCGGTTCCCTGACGAAGAGGTAGCGCTCGCTCGCTAGGTTGTCCAGTTGAGTGGGGTCTGGCGGTGGGCCAGCACAGTGCGGACCTTGCGTTCGATGAGCAGGGGTATGAACACTCGGTCCTTGGGCGTCGTCGAATCCGGTATGCACGGTCTGGACGACACGCTCGATGTCGGCAGTCGAGATATCAGCGTAGGTCGCTGCTATCCGCGCCATCACCTCGGCGATCTGCGCAGCTTCGTTTAGGCGGCGGCGCTGTGGGAACGCCTGACCGACGCCGGCGGGATGGACGCCCGCCCGCCGACCTCGACGAGCCGGCCGGCTTCATCGACCGGATCATCGGCGGGGACGTTAGCTCAGCCGACGTCGACGCACTGATCGCCGAGATCGAGAAGGAAACCGGGGAGTCCGGGGACAGCTGATCAGGCTGGCGTCACCGGTTCGGTTCGGGACGTGTAGCTCAGTTGCGCCGGGGCGTTCGGGTCGATGAAGTCGAAGTAGACCCCGGTGAGGTTGTAGGTGGTGTTGCCGATCCGGGCGTTGTAGTCGCCCGTGACCCGCGCCACCGGAACATCGAGGTTCGTGGTCAGGCGGTAACCCGGGCGCACGGTCGTGTTGACCGCCCAGTTGGTGGTCTTCTGGGTGGTGTTCGACAGTGATTGCGTGGACGTGAACGTCTGCTTCGCAACGAAGTTGAACACGTCCTTCTGGCCGAAGCTTGCACTGACCTCGGTCGAAAAGGTGGTGCCGAAACTGGATGTTGCCGAGACGGTCGCCGTGGCGCCCTGGTTCACCGTCTGGTTGTCCTGCGTCGCGTTGGTGAACTGGTAGACCTGTTCTGGTTTGGTCGTGGACTGGGTGTCGGCTGTGGGAACGAACTGGCACGTGGTCCCCTGCGCAGTGCACACGGTGTTGAGCACGTTCGCCTGCTGCTGCCCTTCAGCACCGGTGAGGGTGTAGCTGGTGCCGGGCTCATCGACCAGCTTGATCACCGAATTGTCCAGGCCGTAGAAGCCGTTCGGCGACGGCGGCCCGATCTCCTGGCCGCTGCCGTTCCAGCAGTTGTTCCAATTGCAATCGCCGCGATAGGTGTCGAGGAGCTGTACATACATTTTGGCCTGCCAGGGGCCCGCAGCGCCTTCCTTATAGCTCGTGCATGCGATATCGCTGCAGGAGGCGAAGTTGATGTAGGTGTAGTAGGAGTAGAAGGCGTACCGGGTCAGTTCGACGTGCGTGGACTGGCCCGGCTGCAGGATCTGGCCGACCGACGGTCCCTCCTCAAGGGAATTCTCATAGCCGGATTCTTTGATGATCTTCTGCACATAGACCGCCTTGCCGGTCAGGTTCGTGATGTCGAAGCCGCGGGTGAGCATGACCGGAGGGCCGGGGTTGATGTTCACCGCCACCGAGGAGGTGCGCGGGGTGAAGGGCTCGAGCAGATTGAACCCGCCCGCGGTGACCTCCGCGGTGAAGCTGTCCGTGCCGGTGAAGTCCGGTCCGGGCGTGTAGGTGTAGGCGCCGCTGGAGAGCAACTGAACGGTCCCGAAGGTGGGTGCTTGGGTGAGTTGCATGCTCACCGCCGCACCGCCCGGTTGGACGTACTTCAGTGCTCCGAGAATCGGCTCCCCCGGCGTCCAGGTCGAGTACTGCACCGGTTTGACGGTGGGGGCCGGGCTGAACAGTGTGCGCTGCACCCCAACCAGCACATCCTGCGCCGCGGCGGCCAGGGGGCCGTCGAAGCCGTTGAGCCAACCCCGAGTCGAGGAGAACCAGTTGGTGGCCGCGATGGTCGCCTGGCTCGGCGCCGGCGTCACCACCCCGGCTGAGGCCGCTGCGGCGGCGGGAGCCGGCGTGTCCACAGGGGAAACCTCTGCGCTGACCGAAACGGCCGGCGCCGGCCTGCCGGACACGGCGGCGACGCGCGCCGGTGTGAGCCGTTCCGACGCGGCAGCAGCCGAAACCGGCTGGCTTCCGCGAACCGAACGCGACGTCGCGGCTGGCGACCGGCCCGGCGCGGCGGTGCGGACCGCCGCGGTGGACCTCGACGTGGCAGCGCTGGCGCCGGGGGCAGCGGCTGCGCTAGCTGAGATCCGCGTGGAGGGGGTTTCGGCCGCCGCGGAGGCCTCGTCGGCGTGAGCGGTTCCGGCGCCGGCCAGTGCTAGCCCTACACCCAGAGCGCCCGCCCCCAGCCATGCGTAGGGTTGACGGCTGCGCGTATTCCGTTGTGCGCGTGAACTATTGGTCATTTCTACTCCTACACAAAGGGTTGTCGGCGGAACCGTGATCACGCTAGGCAGGTCATCGTTGCGAGCGCCCCTGTCCTGGGCGAACTCTTGGTGGCCTCCACGTAAAGAATGGGTCGGCTACCGGGCCTGTGGATAGCTGAACGCATCACGCGAGGGTCGGTGCCACAGTCGCCTTCGTGACGTTCGTCCTCGACCCCGCGCTGCCGGTGTTGCTGCGACCCGACGGTGCGGTGCAGGTGGGGTGGGATCCGCGGCGCGCGGTGCTGGTGCGTCCCCCGTCGGGGCTGACCGCCGCAGCGATGGCCACCGTGCTGCGGGCGATGGCGGTGCCGACGGAGCTGACCGAACTGCACCGCCTGGCGCTGTGGCACGGGCTCGAGGACGAGGCCGAGTTCGATGACGTGGTGTACGCGCTGCTGGCCGTGGGCGTGGTGCGCGAACGCCCGCGCAACGGCCGGGCCGCGGGGCGGACGTTGTCGATCCGCGTGCACGGCGCCGGGCCGCTCTCTGAGCTGGTGGCGGACGGACTGCGGTGCTCGGGGGCCCGGGTGGGCCGCTCCAGTCACGCCAACGCCGCCGGCGCGCCCGCCGGGGTAGACCTGATGGTGCTCGCCGACACCATCACCGCCGAACCGCGACTGCTGCGCGAACTGCACGCCGCCCGGGTGCCGCACCTGCCGGTGCGACTGCGCGACCACACCGGACTGGTGGGCCCGCTGGTGATTCCGGGGGTGACGAGCTGTCTGGGGTGCGCGGACCTGCATCGCACCGACCGCGACGCCGCCTGGCCGGTGCTGGCCGTGCAGCTGCGTGAGGCGATCGCGCACGCCAACCGGCCGACGCTCCTGGCCACCGCCGCCCTGGCGTTGGGCCAGCTTCAGCAGATCATCGGTGCGGTGCGCGGAATCGATCCGCCCGGGGATCCCCCGGCCACCATGAACGCCACCGTCGAGGTCGACATCGCCACCCACACCATCCGGGCCCGGCGCTGGACCCGACACCCGCTGTGCGGTTGTTGGCATCCGCGAACAGCCCGCGCCGCGCGACGGGCATGATGGAGGGCGTGGCCGACGACATCAAGCGCGGGCGAACCGCACGCAATGCCAAATTGGCCAGCCTCCCGGTCGGCATGGCGGGCCGGGCCGCACTGGGTTTGGGCAAAAGGCTGGCCGGGAAGTCCCGCGACGACGTCAACGCCGAGTTGATGGAGAAGGCCGCCGGCCAACTGTTCGCCGTGCTCGGCGAACTCAAGGGCGGGGCGATGAAAGTCGGCCAGGCGCTCTCGGTGCTCGAGGCGGCGATTCCCGAGGAGTTCGGCGCGCCCTACCGGGAGGCGCTGACCAAACTGCAGAAGGACGCACCGCCGCTGTCGGCGCCGAAGGTACATCGGATGCTCGACGGACAGCTGGGCACCAAGTGGCGCGACCGGTTCACCTCCTTCGACGACACCCCGGTGGCCTCGGCCAGCATCGGGCAGGTGCACAAGGGCGTGTGGGCCGACGGCCGCGAGGTGGCCGTGAAGATCCAGTACCCCGGCGCGGACGAGGCGCTGCGCGCCGACCTGAAGACCATGCGCCGGATGACCAGTGTGCTCAAACAACTCGCGCCGGGCGCCGACGTGCAGGCCGTGGTCGATGAGCTCATCGAGCGCACCGAGATGGAACTGGACTACCGGCTCGAGGCCAACAACCAGCGGGCGTTCGCCAAGGCCTACGAGGGCCACCCGCACTTTCTGATCCCGCACATCGTCGGCAGCGCGCCGAAGGTGGTAGTCAGCGAGTGGGTCGAAGGCAAGCCGATGGCGGAGATCATCAGCAAGGGCAGCACCGATGAACGCGACCTCTGCGGCACAAGGCTTTTCGAGCTGACCTTCGACGCCCCGGCGCGGGTCGGCATGATGCACGGCGACGCCCACCCCGGCAACTTCATGCTCGCCCCCGACGGCCGGATGGTGG
>SYAB01000127.1 GCA_005787665.1 Actinomycetota bacterium | reverse complement strand
CTCCGAGGACGTCGGGGAATCGGGTTCGGCGTCGGCCCAGGCCACACCCGTTCCGGCGGCCACCGCGGCGCCGACCCCGAGCGCGATCGCCAGTCCTCCGATCCGGCCGATGTGGGCGGCTGCCCTGGCTGACTGCATCGAGATTCTCCTGCCTGTGGCTCACCGTCGGCCACCGTTCCGGGCAGACCCGCGGCGGCCCGGCAATGGCTGTGGCTGAACTGTACTCACTGTGGCCCCACGAATTCCAGAGCCGCGCCGCACCGGCCGACGGTGCCCGACGGCCTGGTCAGCCGGTGTTTATCACGGCCTGAGCGGGCCCATCTGCCGCGCGCATTGTCTGCAAATCGTTACCGCAGCCGAAGCCGCGGGGCACCTGCCGCGAGGCTCAGTGGTCGGCGAGGAGGGCGGCCATCCTGCCGATGACCCCCTGCAGGGCCTTGAACGGCCGGATCATCACCCGGAACGAGGTGATCTTGCCGTCCGTGTTCCAGTGGATCATGTCGATGCCCTCCACCTGGAGCCCGTCGACCTCGGCGGCGAAGTGCAGGACCGCCGAGTGGTCGCCGAACCATGTCTCGACGTAGTGGAAGTCCGTTCCGGCGAACATCTGCTCGGCGGCGCGCAGATACGCGGCGGCAGTGGCCCGGCCGCGCTGGGGGGTGAACACCGCGGGGGAGTAGAACACCGCGTCCTCGGCGAGCATGTCATCGAGTTCGTCGGTCTGTCCGCTCTCGATGACGCGCAGCCAGCGTTGGATCACCGGCGGGACACCCGTCGCGCCGTCGCCGTTCACCACGTCCACACCGACATATCGTCGGGCGGGTACTGGTTGCAGATATCGGTGGTGTTGGCCGCCACACCCTTGTTGTTGAAGAACAGCTTGGCGTGGTTGGGCCAGCGGAACGCCAGCGGGTCGGCGTAGATGTTGGTGGCCAACTCTTCCGACCAGGCGCGCCGATCGGTCGGGGATTTCGCGTAGAAGTCGTGGATGTAGTCCCGGGCGGCCTGTTGGACGTCCAACGGCTTGTTGTTGTAGTCGATCATGTAGCGCTCGTAGTAGACCGGTTCGACGTCGCGGGCGGCGGCCATGATCTGTTCGGCGGTACAGGTCGTCTTGAGCATCCGGTTCGGGATCGGATAGTCGTCGGTGGCATCGGCCGAGGCCGTCGCGGGGGTCAGGGCGGCGGCCAACAGGGCGGCTGCGGCACCGATCCGGAAGTGGGACATGACGTTCATCTTCCTCCTCGCACGCTCGCGACTGCCGATAAGAGATTAGCCCATGTAAGTGATGGGTTTAGACTGAGGAGCATGCCCATTCCCGGTCGTTCGATCGTGGCGGCAGCCGCTGCTCTCGCCAGTGCCGTCGCCATCGCCGCCGCCGCGCCGGCCCAGGCCGACCCCGATATCGACTTCGCCGACCAGCTGCACAGCTTCGGCATCTACGGTCAGCGTGATTACAACGCCTGGCTGGGCAAGATCACCTGCAAGCGCCTCGACCGGGGCGTCGATCCCGACGCGTATGCCGCGGCGGCCTTCGTGTCGCGCAACCTCGACCGGGACACCAACCAGACCCAGGCCTGGCAGTTCCTCGGCGCCGCGCTGAGCACCTACTGTCCGGACAAGATCCCCGTGCTGCAGGCCGCTGCGCGGTAGTCAGCCGGCCAGTTTCCCGTTGTCCACCACGTAGACCGCCCCGTGGATGGCGGCGGCCTCGTCGCTGGCCAGGAACGCGATCACCGACGCGACATCCTGCGGTTCCATCAGCCCGCGGGGTGCGGCGATGCGCATGATCAGCTTGTAGTCGGGGTCGGTCGGGGCGGCGAACTCGGTGACCTGCGGGGTGAGCATGCCACCGGGGCACACCACGTTGACCCGCAACCGCTCCCGGGTGAACTCGACGGCCAGCGCGCGGGTCAACCCGACCAGGCCGTGCTTGGCCGCGCAGTAGCCCGCCGAATAGACCTCGCCCTCCACCCCGGCCACCGACGCGACGTTGACGATGTTGCCGCCGGATTCCAGTAGGTGGGCCAGGGCGGCCCGGCACAGGGAGAACGGTCCGGTGAGGTTGGCCGCCAGATCGTAGGCCCAGTCGTCGTCGGTGACCTCGGCGGTGTGTCGCATCTGGTGGAACCCGGCCGCGTTCACGAGCACGTCGAGGCGGCCGAACCGCGATACGCACTGCGACACCGCGTCACGGCAGGCCGATGGGTCGGTGATATCCGCCGACAGGTAGGCGCCGCCCGGCACGGACTCGAAGACCGCCGCCATCCGGGTGGTGTCGCGGGCGATTCCGAACACGGTCGCCCCGCGCGCGGCGAACATCTGGGCGACCGCGGCGCCGAGGCCGGACGACGCCCCGGTCACCAGGGCGACTTTGCCGTTGAGCTGTGTCATGTCGCGACTTTCGGTCATCGGGCCCTCTCGGCGGACGGCGCGCGGTGGTTGCGGAAAACCGCAGTTCATCGCCGGAGCAAACCTTACGCGTAGGTGACCAAGTGGGGTCCCGGAAGGCGCCCGTCGGCTTCGTCGTCTTGAATTGGAGGCAGGAACGGGGGCGAGGGAACCCGGGGGACAGGAGATCGCAGTGCGCGGGATGGACGCTACGTCGCCCAGCGGGGCCGGCGGCGCCGCGTCGGGTCCGGTGGCCACAGCGCCGGGCCCGCAGTTCGAGATCTGGCGCAACGGGGTGCGCCGCCGGGCACTGGATCATGTCGAGGAGTTCGTCGAGACCCGATGCGTGCCACAGTTGCACCGCACCGGGGTGGACGTCAGCGCCGAGGTGCTCACCGACTTCCTCGACGGCGGCAAATGCCTGCGTTCGACGTTCATGTACCTGGGATGGCTCTGCGGCGCCGACCCCGATGACGACGCCCTGCGCGCCAGCGCGGGACTCGAGCTGCTGCATGCTTTCGCGCTGCTGCAGGACGATGTCATGGACGACTCCCCGCTGCGCCGGGGCCGGCCGGCGGCCCACCTGCGGTTCGGGGACTGGCACCGCGACCGCGGGCTCGCGGGCTCGGCGGAGCGGTTCGGGGCGTCGCTGGCGATTCTGCTCTCCGATCTGTGCCTGGTGTGGGCCGAGCAGATGATGCGCGAGAGCGGAGTCGGGCCCGATGCGCTGGCGCGGGCCTGGCCGCTCTACGACGAGATGCGCATCGAACTCGCCGTCGGTCAGTGCGCCGACGTGGCCAACGACGCCGGCGCGCATCCCGACCTGGAGACCGTCCTGGGCGTCGCCCGCCGCAAATCGGGTAACTACACGGTGCGTCGGCCCCTGGAGATCGGCGCGGCGATGGCGGGGCGCGATGACCTGATCGACGTGCTGGCGGCCTACGGCCGGGCCGTGGGCGAGGCGTTCCAGATGCGCGACGACGTGCTGGGGGTCTTCGGATCGCCGTCGGTGACCGGCAAACCCGCCGGGGGTGACCTCCTCGAGCGCAAAGCCACCAGCCTGGTGGTGGCCGCCCAGCGGATGGCGGATGCGCCGATCCGCCGGCAGTTCGCCGAGCTCGCCGCTGCGGCGGAACTCGACGATGCCGACATCGCGCGCTGGCGGACGCTGATCGTGGCCACCGGTGCACTGGACTGGATCGAGGACCTGATCGCCGAACGGGTCGCCGTCGCCGTCGACCAGATCAGCGACGACCGAATCGACTGCTGGGCACAGTCCGCGCTGGCCGACATGGCCGCGGTGTGCACCCGCCGAACGACGTGAGCACGACCTGAATGAAGGAGCCCCTGCAATGAGCACTGTGCGCACAATCCCCGGAAGAACAGACCATGTCGTCGTGGTGGGGGCCGGTCTGTCCGGCCTGTCGACCGCCATGCATCTGGCCGGTCAGGGTCGCTCGGTCACCGTCGTCGAGCGCTACAGCTACCCGGGCGGCCGGGTCGGCCAGGCCGACATCCGCGGCTACCGGATCGACACCGGAGCCACGGTGCTGACCATGCCCGACATCATCGAGGACGCTTTCGACGCGATCGGTGCCACCATGGCCGAGTACCTCGAGATCGTGCCGTCCGAACCGGCCTACCGGGCATCCTTCGCCGACGGCACCACGCTGGACGTATTCGCCGACGGCAACCGGATGGCCGCGGCGATCGAAGAGTTCGCCGGGCCCGACCAGGTCGCCGGGTACTGGCGGCTGCGCAGTTGGCTGACCGAGTTGTACAAGCTGGAGATCGACGGCTTCATCGGATCCAACTTCTCCTCGCCGCTGTCGTTGTTGACCCCGCAGTTGGCGCGGCTGGCGGCCATCGGCGGCTTCCGCGGCTGGGAGAAGATGGTCGGCCGCTTCATCACCGATGAGCGGCTGCAACGGATCTTCACCTTCCAGGCGCTCTACGCCGGGGTGCCGCCCCAGAAGGCGCTGGCCGCCTACGCGGTAATCGCCTACATGGACACCATCGCCGGGGTGTACTTCCCGCGCGGCGGGATGCGGGCCGTTCCGGAGGCGATGGCGAAGGCGGCCGCCGATGCCGGCGTGCAGTTCCGTTACGAGACCTCGGTGACCAAGCTGGAGCGGTCCGGCTCGCGGGTGACGGCGGTGTGTACCGACTCCGGAGACCGTATTGCCTGTGATGCAGCGGTTCTCACCACAGAGTTGCCGCTGACCTACCAACTCCTGGGCCGCACGCCCCGCCGCTCGATCAAGTACCGCCCCTCCCCGTCGGCGGTCGTCATGCACGTGGGTGTTCCGTCGGTCAACGGGGCGCTGGAACACCACAACATCAGCTTCGGCAAGAACTGGTCGACGACCTTCGACGAGATCATCGACGACGGGGTGCTCATGAGCGACCCGTCACTACTGGTCACGATGCCGACGGCCACCGATCCCAGCCTGGCCCCGGCCGGGCGGGACCTGCTTTTCGTCCTGGCGCCCTGCCCGAACCTCGATGTGGGCACGATCAACTGGGCAGCCGAGGGTGACTCCTACGCCAGGACGATGCTCGCGACGGCCGCTGAGCGCCTGATGCCAGGACTGGACCGCGACGCCGACATCCTTGACGTCGTCACCCCGGCCGACTGGGCCCGTCAGGGCATGATGGCGGGTTCCCCGTTCGCGCTGGCGCACACCTTCGCCCAGACCGGACCGTTCCGACCCGCCAACCTGGTGCGCGGCATCGACAATGCGGTGCTGGCCGGCGGGTCGACGGTGCCGGGCGTGGGTGTGCCCACTGCGCTGATCTCCGGGCGGCTGGCCGCCGAACGTATCACCGGACCGGCGGGCGCCAAACGCCCGACGGTCATTCCATCGAAGCGGGCAACGGCGTGATCAGCACCGAATTGCACGCCGCCGGGATCTCCGACGCGCGGCTGCGTGAGTCCTACCGGTACTGCCGGCAACTCAACGCCGAGCACGGACGCACCTACTTCCTGGCCACCCGGCTGCTGGCCCCGTCGCAGCGGCCCGCCGTGCACGCCCTGTACGGGTTCGCCCGCTACGCCGACGACATCCTCGACGATCTGCAGTCCGATGCCAGCGTCGCCGACCGGGAAGCTCGCCTCGAGCGGCTGGCCGCGACGTTCTTCGACGGCGACGAGGCCAGTGAGCCGGTGCTGCCGGCGGTCCTGCACACCGCGCGCACGTACCGCATCCCGCTGAACCTGTTCGATGACTTCCTGGCGTCGATGCGGATGGACCTGACGGTCACCGACTATCCGGACCGCCCCGCGTTGAACCGCTACATGCGCGGCTCGGCCGAGGTGATCGGGCTGCAGATGCTGCCGATCCTGGGCACGGTGGGGCCGTTGCGGGACGCCGAACCCTGCGCCGAGGCGCTCGGGCGGGCCTTCCAGCTGACCAACTTCCTGCGCGATATCAACGAGGACCTGGAACGCAACCGGGTCTACCTGCCCGCCGACGAACTCGCCGCCTTCGGGGTCGACCGCGAACTGCTGACCTGGTGTCAGCGCACCGCGCGTACCGATGCCCGGGTCCGTCAGGCCCTGGCCGCCCAGCACGAGATCACCCGGGCCATCTACCGCGAGGCCTACAAGGGCATCGCCCTGCTGGCCCCGGCGTCCCGGCCGTGCGTGACGACGGCCTTCACCCTGTACTCGGAGATCCTCGACCGGATCGAGGAGATGGACTTCGCAGTGTTCAGCGAACGGGCCTCGGTCGGGACCGGGCGGCGGCTCCAGGTGTTCGGCAAGGGTCTGGTTCGCGCCCACCGGGCCCGGCGGGCCCGCGCGGCCTGACCGTGTTCTGATAGAGGTCTGATGGACAACACGTGGCACCGCCTGCTGCTCCGGGCCGGGCGCATCCCGATCGCCGCGGGGGTGGGGCGCAGGTGAGCATCGGAGCGGACGGCCTGCCGAAGGCGGACGTCCCGGGGGCCTTTGACGTCGGCGCCGCGGCCTATGACCGGCTGGTCGGCGCGAACCCGGGTTATCACGACCATCTGCGTATCTCCGCGCGGCGGATGCGGATTCCCGGCGGCGGCCGGGGGTTGCGTCTGCTCGACGCCGGGTGCGGGACGGGCGCCTCGACCGCGGCGCTGCTGGAGGCCGCCCCGTACGCCGAAATCATCGCCGTGGACGCCTCGGCGGGGATGCTGGAGCAGGCCGCCGCCAAGGCCTGGCCGGACTCGGTACGTTTCGTGCACACCCCGATCGAGGCGCTGTCGCAGGCCGGGGTCGAGGGGCCGTTCGACGGCATCCTGGCCGCCTACCTGCTCCGCAACCTGGCCGACCCGGACGCCCAGTTGCGCCGGTTCCGCGCGCTGTTGGCGCCTGGTGCGACGCTGGCCGTGCACGAGTACTCGGTGCGTGATTCCCGGGCCGCCCAGGCGATCTGGAATGCGGTCTGCTGGGGCATCATCATCCCGGCCGGCTGGCGGCGCACCGGGGACAGCACCCTCTACCGTCATCTGTGGCGCAGCGTGAACAGCTTCGACGGCGCCGCGAACGTCCAACGCCGTCTGGTCGCCGCGGGTTTCGCCGGGGTGCACAGCGAGACCATGCCGGGCTGGCAACGCAATATCGTGCACACCTTCCTGGGAGATGCTCCGCAATGAAAGATCCGAAAGATCCGCGCCGCGTCGCTCACCCCGGGCCGACCGGGGTGCCGCACGCCTCCGCACTGGCCGCCGTCCCGCACGTCGTCGTGGTCGGCGCCGGCATCGCCGGATTGGCCACCGCGGCCGGTCTGGTCGAACGCGGCGTGACCGTGGACGTCCTGGAACGCCAACCCAACCTGGGCGGCCGGGTGGCCGGCTGGACCGAGCGTCTCGACGAGGGTCCGCTGGCCGGTACCGAGGTGGCCAACAACCGCGGCTTCCACGCCTTCTTCCGCCAGTACTACAACCTGCGGGCGCTGCTGGAACGCAGCGACCCGCAGCTCCGGCGGCTTCGCCCGGTCGAGGACTACCCGCTCATCGACGGTCAGGGCCGCCGTGACACCTTCCGGGGGCTGCCCCAGAGTCCGCCGTGGAACGCGCTGGTCTTCGCGCTGCGCAGCCCGACCTTCCGGTTCCGGGACCTGGTGCGGATCGACGCCAAGGCGGCTGCGCCGCTGGCCGCGGTGTCGGTGCCCGATATCTACGAGCGACTCGACGACCGCGATGCCGGCACCTTCCTCGATGAGATCAACTTTCCGCAGGCTGCCCGCCACCTCGCCTTCGAGGTCTTCGCCCGCAGTTTCTTCGCCCGGCCCGAACGGCTGTCGGCGGCCGAACTGGCGGCGATGTTCCACATGTACTTCCTGGGCTCCAGCGAAGGCCTGGTCTTCGACGTCGCGGAGTCGAATTTCGACACCGCGCTGTGGAATCCGCTCGGTGAGTACCTGAGCGGACGCGGGGTGAAGTTCCACACCTCGGTGTCGGCCGATTCAGTGTCGGTCGGCGGGTCCAAGAAGTTCGCGGTGCACACCGACGACGGCCGGGTGATCGATGCCGACGGCGTGGTTCTGGCCGTCGACACGGGTGGTCTGCAGAGGATCGTGGCCGCATCGCCGGGGTTGGGCGACGAGTCCTGGCGCCGGCGGGTGGCGGCGATGGAACTCGCCCCGCCCTTCGTGGTGCAGCGGCTCTGGCTGGACCGCCCGGTCGATGACGACCGCCCGGATTTCCTCGGAACCGGCGGACTCGAGCCGATCGACAACATCAGCGTGGTCAGCAACTACGAACGCCAGGCCGCCGAATGGGCCCGCGAGCACGGCGGTTCGGTGGTCGAGGTGCACTCGTATTCGGTCGTGGATCCGCCGCCGTTCGAGGGTCTGCGGGAGAAGATGCTGTCGCGGCTGCACCAGTTGTATCCGGAGACTGCCCGGGCCGGCATCGTCGCGGAGCGGATTCTGTTCAAGCAGGACTGCCCGCTGTTCTCGCCCGGGTCCTTCGCCGAGCGTCCCACCGTGGACACCGGGGTTCCCGGGTTGATGCTGGCCGGTGACGGCATCCGGATCGACCTGCCGGTAGCGTTGATGGAGCGGGCCGCCACCACCGGGTGGTCGGCGGCCAACCGGTTGCTGGCGGGCTGGGGGGTCAGTGGCCACACCTTGTATACGGTGCCGGTGCGAGGCCGCTCGCCCCTGCTTCGGCGGCTCGCGGAGAAAGGCCTCGCGGAGAAAGGCTCACGGTGATGGACCTGTGGTCGGTGGTGGCGAAGCGAATGCCCAAAGACGTTCCGCTGGAGGTCCTTCCGAAGATCGACTGGGCCGCGCAGAAGCCCACCTTTCAGGATGCCCAGCCGGCCATCATCGACGCCGCCCTGCGGCGTGCGCAACGTCGGCCCAGCGGTAACTGGTTCGTCTTCGGCGCCAGCAGTGATGTTCGTGCCGATCGGCCGTTCGGCACCGAGATCGCCGGTACCGAGATCGTCGCGTGGCGCGATGAGGCCGGCGGTCTGCATGTCGGCCCGGCCTCGTGTCCGCATCTCGGGGCCGACCTGTCCACCGGGCGGGTCGAATGCGGCGGACTGATCTGCCCGTGGCACGGGCTGCGGCTCGACGGCAGCCGGGAATTCGGCTGGAAGCCGCTGCCGGCCCATGACGACGGCGTGCTGGTGTGGGTCCGGCTCGACCGGGTGGGCGGGGAGGAGCCCCTGGACGCCCCGGTGCTGCCAGCGCGCCCGCAGGGAGCCCGGCTGGCCGCGGTCACCCGTCTGGAGGGTGTGTGCGAGCCGCATGATGTGATCTCCAACCGTCTGGATCCGTGGCACGGTGCCTGGTTCCATCCGTACTCGTTCGCCCAACTCCAGGTGCTCAGCGCCCCGCCGGTCGACGCCGACGAGGACGCCGACGTCTTCCAGGTCGCCGTCACCTTCCATATGGGCCGGCTCGGCGCGCCGGTGATCGCCGAGTTCAGCTGCCCGGAACCGCGCACCATCGTGATGCACATCGTCGACGGCCAGGGTGCGGGCAGTGTCGTGGAAACCCACGCGACCCCGGTCGGAACGGGCCCCGACGGTCGGCCGCGTACGGCGGTGATCGAGGCCGTCATCGCCCAGTCCGATCTCTCCGGTTTCCGGTATGCGCTGCGGGCGGCCCCCATCATCGAGCCGCTGATGAAGATCGCCGCGACCCGGCTGTGGCGCGACGATCTGGAATATGCGGAGCGTCGATATGCGCTGCGCGCCAAGGAAAGTCACTGAAATGGTCAAGCGGGTCGTCGTCTACGGGACCGGGTTCGTCGGGAAGATGGTCATCCCCGAGGTGCTGCGGCACCCGGAGTTCGACCTGGTTGGCGTCGGGGTGAGCAACCCGGACAAGGTCGGCCGCGACGTCGGTGAGATCTGCGGGCTGCCGGAACCCGTCGGTATCGCCGCGACCGACGACGTCGACGCGCTGATCGCGCTGCGACCGGACGCGCTGGTGCACTACGGGCCCACCGCCGCGCACGCGGACGCCAACATCGACCTGATCGGACGGTTCCTGAGGG
>SYAB01000017.1 GCA_005787665.1 Actinomycetota bacterium | reverse complement strand
GCCGAGGCGGGCAAGTGCCTCAACGGTGGTGGGAGGCACGAACGGCGGGGCCTGGTCACTCACGACCCGATCGTAGGCGGGGTTCGCCGGGCTAGCCTCGCCGGACAGTCAGCCCAATGACGGGAATCTGCCCATGCGGACCCGCGCTCGGGAACCCGTCGAGCAACCGGTGATGAGAACGGCTTTGGAAACCGAAAACTCAAACTAGATAATTTTGAGCACGGGATCCCGCTAACTGAGGGAGTTCTGGCAGGACTTCTTAGCGACACGTTAGTGCTGGAGGCCCTGCGCCTTAATTTTCGGGCATATCGTCGGAGACATGTTGCTCGATGTGCGTTGGCTGCAGTACCTCCTCAGGCGGACTGCCAGCAAGTAAGGCTCTCATCCCCGTTACTGGGGCTGATGGCGCGGTGGCCTCTATCGTGGCAACCGTGGGGACATCGAACGACCACGACGACGACAGCGCCAGAAGCAGCATCGCCCGCCGCCGACTCTTCACCTTGGCGGGTGGCGCCGGCCTGGCGGCCGCTTTCGCACACCACGCCGTTCCACAAGCCAACTCCGCGCCCACCGGCGCCATGCTGTGCCGGGATGCCTGGGGTGCCCGCCCGGCGCTGCCCGGCGGTCGACCGCACACCATCACGCGGCTGACACTTCATCATTCCGCGGTGGCACTGCCCGACAACCGCGAGATCATCACCCGGCTCCAACAACATCAGCGATTCCACCAGGACGACAAAGGCTGGGTGGACATCGCCTACCACGCGGCCGTCGACCGCGACGGGAACATCTTCGCGTTGCGTGACACAGCGATCGCCGGAGACACCGCCACCGACTACGACACTCGCGGTCACTTCCTGGTGCTGTGCGAAGGGAACTTCGATCAGGAGGCCGTCAGCGAGGCCCAACTCAACGGTGCCGCTCTCGTCTTCGCCTGGGCCGCGCGGCGTTTCGCCGTCGGAGTGGACACGTTGGCCACCCACCGGCAAGTCGCGACCGGCACGGACTGCCCGGGGGACGGCCTGCAGAGCTACGTCGATTCCGGCGACCTGGCCCAGCGGATCGACGCCCTGGCCGGCTCGGGATTTCAACTGCGACCGCTATGCGGGCAGCCCGCCGACGATCGGGCGGCGGCCATCCAGGCCGGGGCGTAGGCCGCTAGCCGAACTCAGGCCTGATGCACCGGAAACCGATGTGGCTCATGCCGGTGTCGACCATCTGCGGGCGGCGCGCGGCGGGCCGGTAGCGCAGACAGTAGTTGTCGGCACACAGGAACGAGCCCCCCTTGATGACCCGTCGCGGTACCGCGAACTGGGGCTGCGCCGGGTCGTAACTACCGGCCTCGCAGCACGGATCCCCGGCACGGGTGTCGGCATAGAAGTCCGTCGTCCACTCCCAGACGTTGCCGGCCATGTCGAACAGGCCGTAGCCGTTGGCGGGGAACGTTCCCACCGGGGTGGTGCGTCCGTAACCCGGCTCCGGCCGCCAGGGGAACTCGCCGTGCCAGTAGTTGGCCAGCCGCTCGCCCGGCTGCTCGGAGCGGTCGCCCCAGGTATAGGTGGCGTGATCGAGTCCGCCGCGGGCGGCGGTCTCCCACTGCGCCTCGGTGGGCAAGCTCAGCCCGGCCCACGCGGCGTAGGCGGCGGCGTCCTCGTAGGCGACGTGTACCACTGGGTGCTCGGCCCGGGCCGCGATCGAGGAGCCGCCCCCGATCGGATGCCGCCACGACGCGCCCGGTGTCCACGTCCACCACTGGCTCAGGTGGCGCAGATCCACCGGACCGCTGGTCCGTCGGAACACCAGTGACCCCGGCTCCAGATTCTCCGCCGGCGCCCCCGGGAAGTCGGCAGGGTCCAGCGGGCGCTCCGCGACGGTGAGGTAACCGGTGGAGGAGATGAACTCGCCGAATTCGGCGTTGGTCACCGGGTGGGCCTGGATGAAGAAGCCGGCCACCTCGACCGCGCGGGCGGGCGCCTCCTCGGGATAGTGGTCATCGGAGCCCAGCGTCGCGGTCTGGGCCGGAATCCACACCAGGTCAGCGGTCACGAGAAGACGGTGACCCACTCGTCGCGGATGCTCGCCACCGGCCAGCACCGCGCGCCCGCCACCTCGAACGCGCGATCCGCACCCGCGGTGTAAGCGAACTCGCGCTCCGCGTCGTCATGGCGCACCAGCATGCTCAGCGACGGGCCGGCCGAAGCGGCGGTGAACTCGAGCATCTCGATATCGCCGTTGGAGTTTCCCGCCGCGAAGATCGGTCGCCGGCCGGTGCGGCCCCAGATGCGCACCGCCTTGGCCGGTCCATCGTTAAGAACCTCCGGGCGCGAGGTCGTCACCAGCTCGCCACCGGCGAAGTCCAGGCCGACCGAACTGCCGATCACCCGCTCCGGAGGTATCCCATACATCTGGGCCGTCACCGGCCGCATGAAGTCGCGTCCACCGCCGGAGGCGATGTACGTGGTGAAACCGTGTGCCTCCAGGTAGCGCAACAACTCCACCATCGGCGCGTAGCCGCACGCGGTGTACGCGCGGTCCAGGCTCGGGTGCCGGGCATCGTCGAAGAACGCCCGCACCTGTTCTGCGTGCTGCTCGACCGTCAAACCCTGGTAGGCCGACAGGATGCCGCCCATGAGGACCTTCAGCATGGAGTCGTCGCCGTCGTAGTGCTTGGTGACCGCGTCGGCGAACCACGCGAGGTCACCGGTCACGGCGGCGGCGTAGGGCTGCCTCTCCCCCAGTGCCGGGTCGGCAGCAGCCAGTTGGGCCAGCCGACGCACCAGGAAGTCCAATTGGACATAGGCCGGCTTCTCCACCCACAGGGTGCCGTCATTGTCGAAGACGGCGACACGCGCCTCGGGCTCAACGAAATCCGTTCCCGGCGTCGACACGCGGGCGACGAAGTCGACGATCGCCGACTTCGTCGGCCCGTCGCGCCACGAGTCCAGACCCGCCAAGCTCAGCCGCCCGCCGATTCCATGGCCTTTTTCATCTTCTCCACTGCCGCGGTGATCGTGAACGATGCGGGCTCGGCTCGCGGCGGGAACTCTTTGAACGTGTCCAGGAAACGCAGAACCAGCGCGTTGCCGTAAAGAATGATGAAGACCCTCTCCAGAACCCAGTCCCAGTAGGTGTTCGAGGTGATGTCGGCACGTTCGAAGGGATCGGTGCGCAGGTTGAACAGCTTCGGGGTCCGTAGTTCGGTGAACGGCTCGAACCAGATCTGAAGCGTGCCCTGGCAGCGCTGCTCGAGGAACACCAACTTCCAGTTCTCGTACCTGATCCCGAGGACGTCGCAGTCGTCGGAGAAGTAGATCAGGCCCTTGCGCGGACTCTCGTCCACCTCTCCGGTGAGATACGGCAGGAGGTCGTAGCCGTCGATGTGCACGTGATAGGTCTTGTCGCCGACCGTGTGGCCCTGCTTGAGCTTGTCGACGATGTTCGGCTCGCCGGCGGCAGCCAGGAACGTCGGTAGCCAATCATGATGCTGCACAATCTCATTGGACACCTCACCAGCGGGAATCCTGCCGGGCCAGCGAATCATCTCCGGCACCCGGAAAGCGCCTTCCCAGCCGGTGTTCTTCTCACTGCGGAAGGGCGTGGTGGCACCGTCTGGCCAGCTGTTGGCATGCGGACCGTTATCGGTGGAGTACATGACGATGGTGTCCTCGGCAATGCCGAGTTCGTCGAGGCAGTCGAGCAGCTGCCCGACGTTACGGTCGTGGTCGATCATCGTGTCGTGATACTCGGACTGCCAGCGACCCGCCTGTCCGACGCTCTCCGGCTTGGTGTGGGTGCGAAAGTGCATGTGCGTCATATTCATCCACACGAAGAACGGGGTCTCCGAATCGGCCTGCCGCTTGATGAAGTCGATGCACGCCTCGGTGGTCTCGTCGTCGATGGTCTCCATCCGCTTACGGGTCAGCGGTCCGGTGTCCTCGATGCGCTGCTTGCCCGCCGGCCCGAACCTCTCGTCGACCTCGTCGGAGGCCTCCTCGGTCGCCCAGGAGTGGATCACGCCGCGGGGAAGCAACTGCTTGCGCAGCAGCGGCGCCTCCTGTTCGGTCG
>SYAB01000126.1 GCA_005787665.1 Actinomycetota bacterium | reverse complement strand
CAACGCCTACGGCGTGTCCTTCGGCGGTGACACGCCACGTGACCGCGGCGCCTTCGCAGCCCTGCTCCGGGACTGCGGGCGGATTCCGGGGCTGGAACGGGTGCGGTTCACCTCGCCGCATCCGGCCGAGTTCACCGACGATGTGATCGAGGCGATGGCCCAGACCCCCAACGTCTGCCCCAACCTGCACATGCCGTTGCAGTCCGGTTCCGACCGGGTGTTGCGCGCCATGCGCCGTTCCTACCGGGCCGAGAAGTACCTCGGCATCCTCGACCGGGTCCGTGCGGCGATGCCGCGCGCCGCGATCACCACCGACATCATCGTCGGCTTCCCCGGGGAGACCGAGGAGGACTTCGACGCGACCCTCGAGGTGGTTCGCCGGGCCCGTTTCGCCACCGCGTTCACCTTCCAGTACTCCCCGCGCCCGGGCACACCGGCCGCCGATCTGGACGGCCAGATTCCCAAGGCTGTGGTCCAGCAGCGTTACCAGCGACTGATCGACCTCCAGGAGGCCATCTCGCTGGAGGAGAACGCGGCGCTGGTCGGCAGTACCGTCGAACTGCTGGTGGCCACCGGTGAGGGACGCAAGGACGCCGCGACCGCGAGGATGACCGGGCGCGCGCGCGACGGTCGCCTGGTGCACTTCACCCCGGGGTCAACCGAGGTCCGCCCGGGGGACATCGTCACCACCACCGTCACCTGCGCAGCGCCCCACCATCTGATCGCTGACGCGCCCTTGCTCTCCCACCGGCGCACCCGCGCCGGCGACGCGCACGAAGCCGGCCGGCGCCCCCGCACCGTGGGGCTGGGACTGCCGCCGGTGGGCGCACCCCCCGTCGAAGCCGAGCCGACCACGACAGGATGTGCACGATGACCGGATCCCCCGACGATCTGTCGGCCTACCGAGCCGATCTGGAAGCCGCCGAGCGGCGGGTCGCCGGCGAAATCGACCCGGGTGCACGGGCCGTCGTGGTGGCGGTCCTGGTGTTCGTGCTGCTGCTCTCGTTCGTCCTGCCGCATACGGGGGGCGCCCGCGGTATCAACGTGCTGATGGGCGACGACACCGCGATCGGAGCCGGGATCGCGCTGCCATCCCGGTTGTTCGTATGGTTCGCCCTGGTCTTCGGTGTCGGTTTCTCGATGCTGGCGCTGTTGACCCGGCGGTGGACGATGGCGTGGATCGCGCTGGCCGGAAGTGCGGTCGGCAGCGCGCTGGGCATGCTGGCGGTGTGGTCGAGGCAGACCGCCGCGGCCGTTCATCCCGGGCCCGGCATCGGTCTCATCGTGGCCTGGCTCGCGATGCTGCTGCTGACGTTCCACTGGGCCCGGGTGGTATGGAGTCGTACGGCGCTACAGATGGCCGCCGAGGCCCAACGCCGGCAGGACGCCGCCGATCAGCAGGCCAGATCGCTGCTCGACGGGCTGGACTCGCGCGATGACCGCCATCCGCCGGAACGCTAACGCCGTTTGGCGACGGCCTGCGCCGCCGCCAGCGCCCACTCGTTCCACTGGGCGGCGTTGGCGCGAGCCTCGGCGGCCTCCTTGTCGCGGCCCGCGGACTCGGCCTTCTGCGCCTGACGCTCGAACTGCTCGGCGCGGGCGCGGAACTGCTCGGCCCGAGCCTTGGCTTCCGGGTCGATCCGCCCGGAGTCGGCCGCGTCACGCACCTTCTTCTCCACCGCCTGCAGCCGCCGCTCCAGTTCCGCCGAGCGGTCCCGGGGAGCTTTGCCGATCGCATCCCACTTATCGGTGAGCGTTCGCAGGGCCGCGCGCGCCGCGTCGGGACTGGACACATCGATCCGCTCGGCCTCGGCCAGTAACCGCTCCTTGGCCTCGCCGTTCGCCGCGAACTCGGCGTCGCGTTCGGCGCTCACCGCATCGCGGGCGGCGAAAAAAGCGTCCTGGGCGGCCTTGAACCGCTGCCACAACGCGTCGTCGTTGTCCTTCGAGGTCCGACCGATCGCCTTCCACTCCGACATCAGATTGCGGAACGCCGTCGCGGTGGCAGCCCAATCGGTGGAGGTCGACAACTCCTCGGCGCGCACGCACAGCCTCTCCTTGGACTCCCGCGCACCGGCCCGCTCCCGGTCGAGTTCGGCGAAGTGGGTTCCGCGGCGCCGGTTGAATGCATCGCGGGCTGCCGAGTAGCGCTTCCAGAGCGCGTCATCGGCCTTGCGGTCCAGGCCGGTGACGGTCCGCCACTCCTCGAGGATGGCCCGCATCCGGTCGCCGGCGGACTTCCACTGGCTGGCGTTCGCGGCCAGATCCTCGGCCTCCGCGGCCAGGGCCTCTTTGCGTGCGGTCTGCGCCGCCCGATGCTCCTCCCGCCGGGCACGCTCGGCCTGGGCGGTCTCGTCGGCATGCTCGGCGATGGCCTGCAGTCGCGCCGCCAGGGCGTCGACGTCACCGAGAACGTTTGCGGTGGAGAGAGATTGGGCAAGTGTTGCCGCCGCGGTCTTGATCTTGCGGGCGTCCCCGGTGCCCGCGGCCAGCCTGGTCTCCATCAGCGTGATCTCGGTAGCCAGGTCGTCGAAGCGCCGGCCGAAGTGCTCGAAGGCCGCCTCCGGGTCTCCGGCCTGCCACGAGCCGACCATCCGCTCGCCGGCGGCAGTGACCAGGAAGACGGTGCCGTCCTCGGCGACCCGGCCGAACCTCCGCGGATCGCTGCGGGGGGGCTGCGGTGGCGCCGGTGGATGCGGGCGGGCTGCCGGCCGGGCGGGACCCGGTCGCGGGGCGGGCTTGGGCACCGCGCCGGTGGGTGTTTCGTCGCTGGTCATGGGTCACCTGTCCTCTGCGCGGTGGTGGCCGCGCCCCTGCCGCGCGAAGCGGCTCCAGTGGCATCGCTGCCCACCGCATCCGGCGGGCCGTCGGGGTTATTGAACCAGTTCGGCCCCGGCTGCGTGCCCGGGTTCGCCGGTTGGCGCTTGCTCCGGCCAACCTCCGGCAGGCACGCTGACGACCATCCGGAGGGGAGCACTCGTGGCCAGAACCGACATCGCCGCCCTGTTGGCGCTGGCCGCCGCCTTCTTCATCGCCATCGGCGATGTGATCCACCAGCGCTCCGCCCACGAGGTGACCGACGAACCGGTCGGTCACCTCGAACTGTTCGTCCGGCTTCTCAAGGACAAGCAGTGGTGGCTGGGCAGTCTGGTGTCCGCGCTGGGCTTCGGATGTCAAGCGGCCGCCCTGGGGTTGGGTTCGGTGCTTCTGGTGCAGGCGCTGCTAGTCACCTCGCTGCTGTTCGCGCTGCCGATCAATGCCCGCAGCACCGGTCATCCGGTGAGTCGATCCCAGTGGCTGTGGGCCGCTCTGCTCGCGATCTCCGTGGCGCTGATCGTCACTGTCGGCAACCCCACGGAGGGTCATGCCCGCGCCGGTGTCGAGGTCTGGGCCGGGGTGATCGCCGTACTGGCGCCGACGCTGGCACTCTGCATCGTCGGTGCCCGGGTGTTCGCCGGCCGGCCTGCCGCTGCGGTGCTGCTGGGCCTGGTGTCCGGATCGCTGTGGGGCGTGTTCGCCGTTTTGACCAAGGGTGTGGTCGAGCGCCTCGGAGACGGATTGTGGGCGGTGCTCGCGGCGCCGGAACTCTATGCATGGGCAGCGGTCGCCTTCGCCGCCACGGCCTGGCAGCAGTCGTCGTTCCGCGCCGGATCGCTGGAGTCGTCGCTGCCGACCATGACCGTCACCGAACCGCTGGTCGGCTCCGTTCTGGGCATCGTGGTGCTCGGTGAGGCCCTGAGGCCCGGGGAGGACGGTTGGGTGGTCCTCATCGGCGCCGTGATCGTCATGGTGGTCGCCACCGCCGCACTGGCCCGCAGCGAGGCGACCGCGAGCGTCGGCGGCTAGCGTTGCGGTCGTGTTGACTGCTATCGCGCTGAGCCCCTCCGCCCCGGTGCTGGTGCCGGAACTGGGCGGAGCGGCGGCCGTCGAGGTCGCCGGTATTCGGGACGCGGCGGTCGCGGCCGCATCGACGCTTCCGCAGCGCTGGATCGCGGTCGGTGTCGGCCCCACCGATCAGGTCATCGGGTCGGACACGCGGGGCACCTTCGCCGGCTACGGTGTCGACGTGCCGGTGGCGCTGGCCCCCGACGCCGGCCCGGCGATCGCCGCACTGCCGCTGTGTGCGTTGTTCGCCGGCTGGCTGCGCGGGCAGGCGAACCCGGAGGCGCGGGTGCAGGTTCGAGTCTTCGCCCCCGGCCTCGACGCGGCCTCCGCGCTGGCCCACGGCCGCGCACTGCGCGACGAGATCGACCGCGCTGACGACCCGATCGGGGTGCTCGCCCTGGCCGACGGCGCCGCGACCCTCACCCCGACCGCACCCGGCGGGTACGACCCGGACGCCGGACCGATACAGACGGCCCTCGATGACGCGCTGGCCACCGGCGACCGCACCGTACTGACCGCCCTGCCGGACTGGATCGTCGGCCGGGTGGCGTATCAGGTGCTTGCCGGACTGGCCGAACCCGGTCCCCGGGAAGCGTCGGAGTTCGCCCGCGGCGCGCCCTACGGCGTCGGCTACTTCGCCGGCATCTGGACGCCGTGACCGCCCGACCCATCGCCATCATCGGGCCGACCGGTACCGGAAAGTCCGACCTCGCCCTGGACGTTGCCGAGATCCTGGGCTGCGCGGCGGAGGTGATCAACGCCGACGCGATGCAGCAGTACCGGGGGATGGACATCGGCACCGCCAAACTGGCCCTCGCGGCGCGCCGGGGGATCGTGCACCGCCAACTCGATGTGCTCGAGATCACCGAGACCGCCACCGTGGCGCGCTATCAACGGGACGCCGTGGCCGATGTGGAGGCCGCGGCCGCCCGCGGGGCGGTGCCGATCATCGTCGGCGGGTCGATGATGTACGTCCAATCACTTCTCGACCAGTGGGAGTTCCCCGCCACAGATCCGGCCGTGCGGGCTCGTTGGGAGGACCGGCTGGCCGATATCGGCACCGGGGCACTGCATGCCGAACTGGTCCGGCGCGACCCGGCGGCAGGAGCGGCGATCCTGGCTTCCGACGGTCGTCGGATCGTTCGAGCGCTGGAGGTCATCGAGCTGACCGGTCAGCCCTTCGCGGCCTCGGCGCCCCGCGTGGGCCCGCCGAGATGGGGCACGGTGATCATCGGATTGGATTGGGAGACAGACATACTCGACGCGCGGCTGGATCAGCGCACCGATGCCATGTTCCGAGCGGGTCTGGTTGAGGAGGTTGGCGATCTCCTTGGACGCGGCCTGCGCGAGGGTGTCACCGCGGCGCGGGCGCTGGGCTACGCGCAGGTGATCGCAGCCCTCGATGCCGGCGGTGGCCCGGCCGCGTTGGACCGGGCCCGCGAACTGACCTTCCAGGGCACCCGCCGTTACGTGCGAAGGCAGCGGTCCTGGTTTCGCCGCGACCACCGCATCACCTGGCTGGACGCCGGTGCCGGCGGGCTCGCCGAGACGGTGGCCGCGCACTGGCGCAACGTATCCTGAGCCAGTGAGTCCAGCTCGCGCCGAGGTCGTCGGCCGGTGAGGTTCGTCAAAGGACACGGCACCGAGAACGACTTCGTGGTGCTGCCCGACCTGGATGGCCGGCTGGATCTGACGGCGTCGGCGGTGGCCGCGCTGTGCGATCGGCGCCGCGGCCTGGGTGCCGACGGAGTCCTTCGGGTGATCACCGCAGGGGCGGCGGTGTCGTCGGGCATCCTCGAACGCTTGCCGCAGGGTGTGACCGGTGACGACTGGTACATGGATTACCGGAACGCTGACGGATCGATCGCGCAGATGTGCGGCAACGGAGTTCGGGTTTTCGCCCACTACCTGCGCTCCAGCGGACTGGAGAGCCGCAACGAGTTTGTGGTCGGATCCCTGGCCGGGCCGCGGCCCGTCGTCGTGCACACCGCCGACGATCTGGCTGCCGACGTCACCGTCGACATGGGTCCGGTGACCCGGGTCGGCGCCGGTTGGGCGCGGGTCGGCGGTCACCGGCTCACCGGGGTGGCGGTCGACGTCGGAAACCCGCATTTGGCTTGTCTGGTGCCGGAATACGGCGACGAGGACCTTGCGGCCCTCGACGTCGCGGCGCCGGTGGAGTTCGACCCCGACCAGTTTCCTGATGGGGTCAATGTCGAGATCCTCACCGCGCCGGTGCGGGGCGCGCTCTCGATGCGGGTCCACGAGCGCGGAGTCGGCGAGACCCGGTCGTGCGGGACCGGCACGGTGGCCGCCGCGGTCGCCGCCCTGGAGCACCAGGGCGTCCGGACCGGCACTCTGCGCATCCGGGTACCCGGCGGGGAGGTGTGCGTGGAAGTCACCGACCGTGCCGCCTTTCTGCGCGGGCCGTCGATTCTGGTGGCTCGCGGTGAGGTGTCCGACCGGTGGTGGCGCGGAGCGGGCCTGTAATCGGGGTGCGCGACCGCCTGTGACCGTGACACCATCGGGGTACCGCCATGACCGAATCTGATCGCGCCGCCCCCGCCGCCGGGCCCAGTCTGGGTGAACTCGCCCTCGAAGACCGTTCGGCGCTGCGCCGGGTTGCCGGGCTGTCCACCGAGCTCGCCGACGTCTCGGAGGTGGAGTACCGGCAGCTGCGGTTGGAGCGGGTGGTGCTGGTCGGGGTGTGGACCGAGGGCAGTGCCGCCGACGCCGAAGCCAGCCTCGCCGAACTGGCGGCGTTGGCGCAGACCGCGGGTTCGGAGGTCCTCGAGGGCATGATCCAGCGCCGCGACAAGCCGGACCCGGCGACCTACATCGGTTCGGGGAAGGCCGCGGAGTTGCGCCAGGTGGTCATCGCCACCGGAGCCGACACCGTCATCTGCGACGGCGAGTTGAGCCCGGCCCAACTGACCGCGCTGGAAAAAGTGGTCAAAGTCAAGGTCATCGACCGCACCGCGCTCATCCTGGACATCTT
>SYAB01000125.1 GCA_005787665.1 Actinomycetota bacterium | reverse complement strand
GTCCATGATCACACCGCCCTTGAGCATCTCGGCCATCCCGCGCTTGACCCGCGCGGTGCCGGTCTGGGCGTGGTTGGCGGAGCCGTTGGCCGAAGCTGCGATGTCCACTGTGTGCTCCTTCATCTGGTATCGATCCAGTCTAGAGTGCGGCCGCGGGCACCATGCTCAGCGGATGACCTGTGGCTGCGGGGGCGGGCCGGCAGAGCCGGTGGCCAGCCGCCCGGCCTCGGCGAGCAACTCGCCGAGTTGCAGCGGATACACCCGTTGGCCACCGGTCACCAGCTCGGCGATCCCGGCCGGATCGCACCATCGGTGACCGTGGATATAGCGCCTCTCCAGCGCTGTCCGGCCGGCCGGTGACGGGTCGAAACGCGCCGTTCGGTGCACGAAGTAGAACTCTTCGCTGGCCAGTTCGGCGCCGTTGAAGCGGATCACCGAATCGCGGCGCCAGACGGGACCGACGACGGCGGCGGCGTCCACCCGCAGACCGGTCTCCTCAGCCAATTCGCGCACCGCGGTGCAGACCAGCGCCTCCCCCGGCTCGGCTTCGCCGCCCACGGTGAACCACCACCGCGGCGCGGTGCCGTCGGTGATCGCCGGGTCCGAGCCGCAGAGCAGCAGGACCGCTCCGCGTTCGTCGAGCAGCACGACCCGCGCAGACGTCCGCACCGCGGTCATCGCTGGGCGTGTTCCGAGATTTCGAAATAGCTTGGCAGGGGCGCGTTTCCGCCCAACTTGAGCCAGCGGACCGACCGACGCTCCCGCAGTGCCAGGGTGTCGCGCACCGCGTCGTTGTGGAAGCGGCGGGCCAGCAGCATCCGGGATTCGGCGTCGGCCAGTTCATCCACCAGACCGGCCGGGACGCTCGCGGGGTCCACCACCGTCAGCTCGGCGGACAGCTCGTTCTCACAGGCCTCCCTGGCCGCGCGGGGTGCCCGTTCGGCGGCCGCGGCCAGCGCGGTCAGTCGCCGGCCCTCGGGGCGTTCGCCGTAGGCGTCCACGGCGATGGCGCGCGCCACCACCGCACGCCGGGCCAGCGCGGCGTCCAGCGCCTGCCAGGACAGGTCGCACCGGACGTGCAGCCGGTCGAGCCGGTTGGCCGTCCGGTAGGCCCACACCGCGATCCCGACCAGCACCACGATCAGGATGGCGGTGAGCGTCCAGTACAGCGCCGGGGCCATCAGCCCGCCACCGCCACGGTGGACCCGGCCACCGCGACCGTCTCGTAGACCAGCATGATCTCGTCGGCCACCACCGACCAGTCGTAGCGGTGTACCGCAGCGGTTGCCGCCTTGACATAGCGGGCCCGCAAGCGGGCATCGCCGAGCACCGCGATGAGCGCCTCGGCCAGCGCCGCGGAGTCCTCGACCGGAACCAGTCGGCCGGCCTTCCCGTCGTCGAGCACCCGGCGGAACGCGTCGAGGTTGCTGGCCACCACCGGCGTTCCGGCCGCCATCGCCTCGACGAGCACGATGCCGAAGCTCTCCCCGCCGGTGTTGGGCGCGCAGTACACATCGGCGCTGCGCAACGCTGAGGCCTTCTCGGCGTCCCCGACCTGGCCGAGGAACCGCAGATGTCCGGCCAGATGCCCGGCTTGCGCGCGCAGTTCGTCTTCGTCGCCGCGGCCGACCACGAGGATCTCCACGTCGGGGAACCGCTGCACGAGCGCCTCGAGGGCACCGAGCAGCACCGCCATCCCCTTGCGCGGCTCGTCGAACCGGCCCAGGAACAGCACCGTCCTGCCCGGGCGGGGATAGCCGGGCAGGGGCTGGGCCGCCGCGAAGGACGCGACGTCGACACCGTTGGGGATCTCCACGGCATCGGATCCCAGGGCCTCGATCTGCCAGCGGCGGGCCAGGTCCGACACCGCGATCCGGCCGACGATCTTCTCGTTCCACGGCCGCAGCAGGCCCTGGAAGACCCCGAGGGCGAACGATTTGGTGGTCGAGGTGTGAAAGGTCGCGACGATCGGGCCCTCGGCGATCATCAGCGCGAGCAGCGAGAGACTGGGGGCGTTGGGCTCGTGCAGGTGCAGGACGTCGAAGTCGCCGGCCGCGATCCACTTCTTGACCAGCCGGTGGGTGGCCGGGCCGAAGCGCAGCCGCGCCACCGAGCCGTTGTAGGGAATCGGCACCGCCTTGCCGCCGGAGACCACGTAGCCCGGGAGCTTGACGTGCGGGGAGGCCGGCGCCAGCACGCTGACCTCGTGGCCCCGGTCGCGCATCACCTCGGCCAGTTGCAGCACATGGGCCTGCACTCCGCCGTGGACGTCGAACGAGTACGGGCACACCATGCCGATGCGCATCAGCCGTCCTCGAGGTAGGCGCGTCGCTGCTCGGACAGATCGGCCAGCCACAGCGGCTGCAGCATGTGCCAATCCTGCGGGTGTGCGGCGATATTGGCCGCGAACCGGTCGGCCAGCGCCTGGGTGATGACGCCGACGTCGCCGGATGTCGTGTCGATCGCATCGTCGATCCTGACCACGCAGTCCTCGCCCTGGTAGTACACGTGGGCCGGGTGCAGCGGCGCGCCCGTCTCCAGGGCGAGCTTCGCCGGGCCGGCGGGGAGCCGGGTGGGCTCGCCGAAGAAGTCGACCGGCACCCCGGAGCGGGACAGATCGCGGTCGGCCATCAGGCAGACGAACCTGTTCTGCCGCAACCGCTCGGCGAGCACCTCCATCGGCGGCCGGTCGCCGCCGGTCAACGGCAGCACCTCGAAGCCCAGGCTCTCCCGGTACTCGATGAACCGGTTGTACAGCGACTCCGGCTTGAGCCGCTCGGCCACGGTGGTGAAGGTGCCGTAGTGCTGGGCCAGCCACACCCCGGCCATGTCCCAGTTCCCGCTGTGCGGCAGCGCCATCACCGCGCCACGGCCGCCCTGGAGGGCGGCGTCGAACTTCTCGGCTCCCATGAACACCGCGTCGAGTCGTGCGGCCAACGCGGCGTGATCCATCGCGGGCAGCCGGAAGGCCTCTTTCCAGTACCGCGCATAGGACGCCAGCGCGGCCCGGATCAGCGAATCGGGCACCTGCGCGGGGGCGGTGCCGATCACCCGGGCCAGATTCTTGCGCAGTTGCTCCGGTCCGCCGTCGCGGGCCGCGTAGCGGGCCCCCGCGCCGGCAATACCGCGGGCCAGCGGTTCGGGCATCGCGCGCACCACCCGCCAGCCCGCCGCATAGCCGAGGTCGGTGAGATTCGCGCCGAACGGAACCCTCACGACGGGGTGTCCCCGGGAGGCGGTCCCGGCAGCGGGATCGTGTCCATCGCCCCGGGTGAGCTGCGCACGCTGTGCAGGCGCTGGCCGACGGTCACCAGGCTGGCCACCGCCAGCAGCCACATCGCCACCGGCAGTGCCATCGGGATCGGGAAGACCGGCAGGTCGGACAGGCCCGCACCGAGCAGCACGATGATGAGCCGTTCGGGGCGCTCGATGAAGCCGCCGGAGCCGTCCAGCCCGCTGGCCTCGGCGCGCGCCTTGATATAGGAGATGACCTGCGAGGTCACCAAACAGATCAGGGTGGCCACCACCAATGAGGAGTTGTGCAGGCCGAAGGCGGCCCACCACAGCAGACCGCAGAAGACCGCGCCGTCGCTGATCCGGTCGCAGGTGGCGTCCAGCACCGCCCCGAACCGGGTGCCGCCGCCGCGCTCTCGGGCCATCGCGCCGTCGAGCATGTCGGCCAGCACGAAGAACCAGACCACCAGCCAACCGGCGAACAACTGTCCGATCGGAAACAGCGTCAGAGCGGCCAGCACCGAGCCCGCGGTGCCGATGATGGTGACGGTATCGGGAGTCAGCCCGACCCGCAGCGCGGCCCGGGCGACCGGTCCGCTGAGCTTCGCGTAGGCCGCCCGCGTCACCAGGTAGAAGTCGCTCACGTGGTCGCCGCCCACTCCGCGGCCAGCAGCGCGCGGGTGTCGCGGAGCAACTGCGGGATCACTTTGGTCTGGCCGACCACGGTGATGAAGTTGGCGTCGCCGGACCACCGCGGGACCACGTGCATGTGCAGGTGCTCGGCCAGCGATCCGCCCGCAGATCGGCCGAGATTCAGCCCGACGTTGAAGGCGTCCGGTCGCGACACCGCCTTGATCACCCGGATCGCCTTCTGGGTGAAGGCCATCAGTTCCGCGCTCTCGGCGTCGGTCAGGTCCTCGAGTTCGGAGACCTCGCGGTAGGGCACCACCATCAGGTGGCCGGGGTTGTAGGGGTAGAGGTTCAGCACGGCGTAGACCAGGTGGCCGCGTGCCACCACCAGGCCGTCCTCGTCGGCCATGGTGGGAATGTCGGTGAACGGTTGGGCTGATCCGGTGCTGCCGCCGAACTTCGGGGACTCGATGATGTAGTTCATCCGGTGCGGGGTCCACAACCGCTGCAGCCGGTCGGGATCGCCCACGCCGTTGTCGATCATCTCCAGGCCTTCGTCACTCACCGTCGGCGCTCACCAATTCCGCTGTGGGAGTGGCGTTTCGCCGGGCATCGATCCATCCTCGGATCGCCGACACCGCCTGCTCGCGGGGCACACCGTTGATCTGGCTGCGGTCACCGAAACGGAAGCTCACCGCGCCGGCCTGTACGTCGCGGTCCCCCGCCAGCAGCATGAACGGCACCTTCTGGTTGGTGTGGTTGACGATCTTCTTCGCCATCCGGTCGTCGCTGCCGTCGACCTCGACGCGCACCCCATGCGCCCGCAACTCGGCCGCGACATCCTGCAGATACCCGACGTGCTCGTCGGCGACCGGGATGCCGACCACCTGGACCGGGGCCAGCCAGGCCGGGAACGCCCCGGCGTAATGCTC
>SYAB01000124.1 GCA_005787665.1 Actinomycetota bacterium | reverse complement strand
GTTAGCCGCGCGCCCGTTGGTCGCGCCAGCGCACCAGAGCCTCCGCCGGTCCGAGGTCGTAGTCGGGTCCGTCGCAGCCGACGGTCATCAGGGTCACCCCGAGTCGGGCCAGTGTCTCGGCGTTGGCCGCCACCGTCTCGGCGTCACGGCCCTCCACCCCCGAAGAGTGTTCGACCGCACCCGGGTCGCGGCCGACGTCGGCGCAGTGCCGGGACAGGATCTCGGCTTTGCCGGGATAGGTTGCGGCATTGGTGAATCCGTGCCAGATGTCGGCATGCTCGGCCACCAGGCGAAGGGTCTTGCGCTCGCCCTGGCCACCGATCAGGATCGGGATCTGCCGGGTCGGCGCCGGATTGAGCTTGGCCAGCCGGGAGGTGATCCGCGGCAGCGCAACCGCGAGGTCGTCGAGGCGGCTGCCCGCGGTGCCGAACGCGTAGCCGTACTCGTCGTAGTCCTTGCGCATCCAGCCCGATCCGATGCCGAGGATCAGCCGGCCCTGCGAGATGTGGTCCACGGTGCGCGCCATATCTGCCAGCAGTTCGGGATTGCGATAGGAATTGCAGCTGACCAGTGCGCCGATCTCGATGCGTGAGGTCTGTTCGGCCCAGGCGCCGAGCATGGTCCAGCATTCGAAGTGGGCGCCATCGGGATCGCCGTAGAGCGGATAGAAGTGGTCCCAGTTGAAAGCGACATCGACGCCGAGATCTTCGCAGCGGCGCACCGCATCCCGGAGATAGCCGTAGTGGCTGGAGTGTTGCGGTTGCAGTTGCACGCCGATGCGGATGGGGTAGCTCATCGCTTCACCGTAGGCGGCCGGCGCGGACTCACACCCCGATCCGGCCATCGTCCTTCCACACCGCGACCATCGCGGGTCGCGCGGTGGCGCCATCACCATCCGGCCAGTGCGACAGCGGGTCGTCGACACTGTTGTCATCGTGCTCGCCGGGATGCTGGACGCAGACCGTGACCAGGTCGTCGGTGATCACCGGCCCGCAGGTCTCCGCGCCGAGTGGCACGGTCAGGAACTGGCGGGTTTCGCCGCGGTTGGGCCCATCCAGGGCGACGGCGAACAGACCGTCATTGGAGTCCAGGGCGTTGCCGTCGGTGGAAATCCACAGATTGCCGTGAGAGTCGAACGCCAGGTTGTCCGGACAGGAGATCGGGCTCACCTTGGACTTGTCGAACCCGCCGTAATAGGTGTCGGCGGCCTCCGGGTCGCCGCAGACCAGCAGCAGGTCCCAGGTGAAGGAGGTGCCGGCATGGTCGTCGGTGATCTCCAGAACCTGTCCGTTCTTGTTGTCGTTGCGCGGGTTCGGCGCGTCGGCGGCGGGTTTGTCCGGTGCGCCCCGCTGGTTGTTGTTGGTCAGGGCGACGTAGAGCTTGCCGGTTGTGGGGTTGGCCTCGAAGTCCTCCGGGCGGTCCATCTTCGTCGCCCCCGCCTTGTCGGCGGCCAGGCGGGTGAATACCGCGACCTCCTCGGCGGACATCCCGTCGATCAGGGACTCGGCCGCGCCGCCTGGGCCCGAGCGCAGCAGCGGGATCCAGGTTCCGGTGCCGCCGAAGGTGCCGGCCGCCGGCAGCCTGCCCGACCCGTCGATCTCATCGGTGGGGATCTCACTGGAAAGCTTGGCGACGAACAGCACACCCTCGTCGAGGATCCGCATATTGGCCGACATGGCCTCAGGGTCGCGGCCCGGCGCCATCTTCCGGGCGGAGACGAACTTGTACATGTAGTCGAACCGTTCGTCGTCGCCGCTGTAGGCGACGACCGTGCCGTCCTCGGTCATGTGGATATTGGCACCCTCATGCTTGAACCGGCCCAGGGCCGTGTGCTTGACCGGAGTCGAGGCCGGATCCCACGGGTTGAGTTCGATGACGTACCCGAACCGGTTCACCTCGTTGGGGCTGCGGGTCAGATCGAATCGTTCATCGAAGGTCTCCCAACGCCGTTCACTCGGTTCCGGTTTGATGCCGTAGCGCTTCCAGAGCTTGGCCTCCCCGGCGGTGGGGGCCTCGACCCCCTCGGCGGCGCCGAAGTAGACGTTGAAGTTCTCCTCCGCGGACAGGACGGTTCCCCACGGGGTCAGTCCGCCGCCGCAGTTGTTCAGGCTGCCGGCGACGGTCCTGGCTTCGGGGTCTGCCGCGGTCTTGAGCAGATCGCTGCCCGCCGCCGGGCCGGACAGCAGGTAGGGGCTGTCGGCGGTGAGCCGCCGGTTGTAACGGCCGCCCACCGGGATCAAACCCCGGTCGGTCCGCTCGACTTCGACCACCGAGATCCCATGGGCGGCAAGCGATGTCTCGAACTGATCGCGCGTCGGACGGTCCGGATCGTAGCCCGGGTACATGAACCGCTCGGTGGTGTATTCGTGGTTGACCACCAGCAGGAACCGGTTCGGGGTGCCCTCGATCGGCAGCAGGGCGGCGAAATCGTTGTTGAAGCCGAACTGCTGACGCTGCGCCGCCGCAGTCTGCCGTGCCACGTCGAAGGCCGGGGCCCCGGGAAGCACCGGATCACCCCAGCCGATCACGACGGCCTGCCGGTAGCCGTCGGGGATCACCACCGCGTCCTCGACGTTGGGTGCGACGGCGCCGAAGTTCATTCCGGCGGGCGCGGCGGGGGTGGACGCCGGGGTGGCGGCGGTCGGAGTCGCTCCCTTCGACGAACAGGCCGCCAGCGCAGAACCCGACCCGGCCGCCAGGACCGTCACCCCGGCAACCTTGAGCATCGCCCGTCGCGACATCACCCGGCGAGCGATGTCGCCGAAGTACTCGTTGTCGCTGGTGTTCGGCGCCGGATGGGCACACGCGTCGCCGCACCGGTAGCGGCAGGTGATTCGCTGTCGGGCTGAGCGCCCGTCGTGGCGGAGGAAGAGATTCAGCGGGACCAGGGCCATGCGGCCAACCTACGAGCACAACCGAAGCCGAAGGAAAGCGCCGGGTGAACGGGAGGCGAAGAGCTCAACTCCGGAGGATGTCGCGCAGGATGTCCACCAGCGCCCGCGGCTGGTCGCCCTGCACCGAATGCCCGGCGTCGGGTACCACGATCACCCGCTGGAATCCCGGTGCGGTGCGGGCGAACTCCGCGGCGTCCTCGTCGTTGACGAAGAACGAGTTGGCACCGCGCACCAGGGTGGTCGGGGTGTGCAGCAATGGCACGTCCTCCCACAGGCCGTTGAAGCCCGAACCCTCCCGGAAGGTGTCATAACGCCACGTCCAGGTGCCGTCCTGGAGCTCCTTGGCGTTGTGGAAAACCCCGCGCCGCAACGACTCCCGGGACCGGTGCGGGGAGGCGGCCACCGTGGCATCGACCATGGCCTCGAAGCTGGGGAAGCTGCGCTCGCCGCGGACCAGTGCCACCGCCCCCATCTGGGCCTGCGTCATCTGTTCGTGGCGCTCGGGTGCCGACGGGGTGACGTCCACCATCACCAGTGCGGGCACCAGGTCCGGGGCGGTGACCGCCAGCCGCATGCCGGTCAGCCCGCCAAGCGACATCCCCACCACCAGGCCGGCGTTCGGGGCGAGTTCGCGGAGCACCGGTTCCACGGCGGCGGCGTTGAGGCGGGGTCCGTAGTCGCCGTCTTCCCGCCACGCCGAGCGTCCGTGGCCGGGCAGGTCGACCGCCAGCGCCGGCTCGCCCAGCCCCAGGACGACGGTGTCCCAGGTGTGGGCGTTCTGGCCGCCGCCGTGCAGGAAGACCACTCGGGCCGGGTCGGTGCCCCAGCGCAGCGCCGAGATCGGACCGCGCTCGACGCGGGCCACCGGCGGCAACGGCCCGGAGAGACCGGCCTGTTCGGCGTTCTCGGGCAGGAAGGAGAACTCGTGCACGGGTCCATATAACGCGAAACGGCGGTCAGAGCGCATCTGACCGCCGTTTGGCAGAACCGGATCTAGGTTCCGGCGATGAAGTCCTCGAGCTCGGCGCGGGCGACGTCGACGGCCATCTGCTTGGGCGGGCTCGTCATCAGGTAGGCCGAGGCCGCCCACCCCGGGCCGCCGATGCCGCGGTCGAGGGCGATCTTGGCGGCCCGG
>SYAB01000123.1 GCA_005787665.1 Actinomycetota bacterium | reverse complement strand
CGCCGACGCGGGCCTGGGCTATGCCATCACCCTGACCGGATTCAAGTGGATCTCCAAAGTGCCCGATCTGCGGTTCGGCTACGAGGAGGCGCTGGGCTACTGCTGCGACCCGGCGGCGGTCAAGGACAAGGACGGTATCACCGCGTCGCTGCTGATGTTGGAGATGGTCGCGGCACTCAAAGCCGAGGGCCGCGGCCCCCAGGACGTTCTCGACGATCTGGCGCGCCGGCACGGACTGCACGCGACAAGCCAACTCTCGGTGCGGGTTTCGGACGTGTCGCTGATCGCCGCGGCGATGGCGCGGCTGCGCGCCGAACCGCCCGGCGCGCTCGGCGGCCGAGCCGTGCTCGCCGTCGACGACCTCGAGAAGGGCGTGGACGGACTGCCTCCCACCGACGGGCTGCGATTCACCCTGCGCGACGCCCGGGTGATCGTCCGGCCCAGCGGAACCGAGCCCAAGCTCAAGTGCTACCTGCAGGTGGTGGTACCCGTGGATGCCGGGATCGACGCTGGGACAGACGCGGGTATCGACGCCGCGCGTGCCCGGGCCGCTGCCGAACTCGCGGCGCTGCGCGCCGGCGTGGCGGAGTCGCTGGCCCTGTAGCGTCCGGCTAGACCGCGGCGGCCTGGGTCACCTGGATGTGGTCCGGTGTCCGACGGCGGCCGATCACCACCCAGGCGAAGATCGCGCCGGCCAGCGCCACGAACGAGAGCACCAGCATCGAGGTGGTGATGGCACCGGAAGATGCGTTGACCACCGCCTGTTTGATGGCGTCCACCGAATCCTGTGGGAGGCCGGTCAGCACGTCGTCGGCGCGAGCCATGTCACCGTCCTGGACCGCGTCGGCGTACTGCGCGGCGATATCGCGAAGCTCCGTGCGCACCCCCAGACCCGGACCGACCTTCGACGCGGTGAGCGTCCCGATGATCGATGTCACCAGCCCGACCCCGAGAGCCGCCGGGATGTTGAAGGTCATCTGCATCAGGCCCGACCCCATTCCGGCACGCTGCGCGTCCACGGCGGACATCCCCGCGGTGTTACAGGCCGGCAGCGCGATCCCGACACCGATTCCCATGAGCGCCAACGGGATGACCATCTGTCCCAGAGAGGTGTCCGGACCGAAGAACAACCCGATCCAGGCCAGGGCCACGGCCTGCATGAGCAGAGCCACGGTGATCGGCAATCCGGGCCCGACCTTGTCCACCCAGCGGCCGGCCGGCGGCTCGAAGATCATGCAGATACCGGTCGTGATCACGATGACCCAGCTGGCCTTGCCGGGGGAGTAGTCCAGGACGTTGATCAGGTAGAGCGAGCCGATGAACGTCAGGAACGGGATGTAGACGAAACCCACGGCGCTCTCGGCGAAGAAGCCGCCCGAGAACAGTCGCTCCTTCCATAGGCTGAAGTCCACCAGCGGGTGGGCGATCCGGTTCTCCACGACACCGAACACGCCGAGCAGGGCGATACCGGCCACGATCGATCCCCACGTCCCGGTGGCGCTCCAGCTGACAGCCGAGTTCTGCAGGCCGTAGGTGAGCAGGGTGATCCCGGCGCCGCCCAGCACCAGACCCAGCCAGTCGTACCTCCCGGTCGCCAGCACGCTTCGGTACCCGCGAGTGGCGACCACGGTGACCAGGATGACCAGCGCGGTCAGCGGCAACGCCACCCAGAAGACCCAGCGCCAACTGGCGACATCCATCATCCAGGCGGCGAACAGCGGACCGACGAGCAGGCCGAGTCCGTGTGCGAAACCCCAGACGCCGACCGCGAAACCCCGTTGCACCAACGGGAAGGAATTGACCACGATGGACAGCGTCGCCGGTGCGGAGATCCCGATCCCGATGCCCTGAATGGCCCGGCCGCTGATCATCAGCGGGCCGCCGACCGCGATCGCCGACATCAGCAGCCCGCCGCCGAAGATCACGAACCCGATCACGATCATCTTGACCTCGCCGACCAGGTCGCCCATCCGGCCGCCGGCGACCAGCGCGGCGCCGAAGGCCAGACTGTAGGCGGTGATGGTCCAGGTTTGCGCGGAGAGGCCCAGGCCCAGGTCGGCCTTGATCGTGGGCAGCGCCGGGCCGATCACGGTCGAGAACATCTGGGCGATCAGCGCGCCGAATCCCATGGCGGCCAGGATCGCCCACGCGGCTTTGCTGGCCTTCTGCCCGCCGTCGGACGGCGAAACGACACTCTCACCGGTCATGGTGCTGCCTTCTCTCCACGAGATCCCAGGGGCCGAAGGCCTGGGGGAGTATCTGGGCCATCGTCTGGACGCCCAGCGGGGTCATGACGAGAAGATCCGGTCCGCCGTGCTCGTAGAGCAGTTGACGGCATCGACCGCACGGCATCAGTGGGTCGCCGTTGCCATCGACGCAGTACACCGCGGTGAGGCGGCCGCCGCCGGTGGCGTACAGCGACGAGACCATGGAGCACTCGGCGCACAGCGTGATGCCGTACGAGGCATTCTCGACATTCGCGCCCGAGACGACCCGCCCGTCGTCGACGAATCCGGCGACACCGACCGGGAAGTTCGAGTACGGCGAGTAGGAGTTCGCGGTGGCCGCAACCGCGCACTCCCGCAACGTTTCCCAGTCCACGCCCCCACCCACCTGGACCACAGCGCCTCCCGTACCTGCCCGACGAACGACCGGTGCCCGGCCGATTCGCGTCAACCTAGCACCGGCCGGCGACGGACAAGCCGGAAATCGTCGGGCACCCCCACGCTCCGGCCTGCCGCCTTACCATGCACGTGAAGGGAGAGCGGTCTGATGAAACCGGGCGAGCCCGATCCACTGGAAAGCTCGCTGCTGCCCTACTACAACCAGGGACACCGCGACGGACCCATCGTGGTGGAGAAGTGGGCCGGGGGCATCTCCCCGGACCGCGCGCAGTTTCCCGCGGTGCGCATCGGACGGCGCTGGTTCTCCAGCCTCTGGCTGATCCCCCTGGGCATCGCTGCGCTGGTGCTGTCCATCGCGGTGGTGCGGGAGATGGCCCGATACCCGTGGTTTGGCGAATTCATCGCGAGATACCCCGGAACCTCGGCGGAGTACGTGCAACCGGTCTCCGGCGGCTTTCCCTGGTGGCTGCGCTGGCAGCACTTCCTGAACCTGCTGTTCATGATGTTCATCATCCGGGCAGGGCTTCAGATACTCGCCGACCATCCGCGCCTGTACCTCAACGCCGGCAGCAGACCCGACACCGAGTGGCTGCGGCTACGCGGACCGGTGCCGTCAAACCGGCGAGACAGCGACGATCCCGGATCGGTATGGACGGCGAAGGAAGACTCGGTCGCGCTGCCGAAACATCTGGGAATTCCGGGATTTCGCCACTCGGTCGGCCTGGCGCGGTGGTGGCACTTCTCCTTTG